>CAJBZC010000252.1 GCA_903959965.1 uncultured bacterium | reverse complement strand
CCCGGCTGTCATCCTGAGGTCTCCGATGGATCTTGTATTTCGCGTGTTCCTACTAATCAAGAACCTGCCAATCAATGTCATTCTGAGGCCTCCGAAGGATCTTGTATTCGCTGTTATCCGTTGGCTTGGCGCAAACAGCTTTCGTGCTGTAATGGCTGTCAATACATGATCCTTCGCTTCGATCAGTATGACTTGACTGGGGGGGGAACTTCAGGTATTGGCCGTTACTCACAACCTACAAACATAGGATGACAGTAAAACTGATTCAGATCCCACTAATTGTCATTCCGAGCGGAGCGAGGAATCTTGTATTGCGCCTGTTCTTACTAATAAATAACCTGCCAATCAATGTCATCCTGAGGCCGCCGAAGGATCTTGTACTGGCTGTTGACTCCTCTACAATCAACCACTCCATTCTGTCATCCTGAGGCCTCCGAAGGATCTTGTATTGGCTGTTCAAGTAGTTGAAAATACAAAAATAGAATTACAGCCGGGTGGCACTAAACATTATTAGTGTAGTTGTCCTTCGTGGCTTTATCGCCCTCGCGGTCAAGGCTTTACCGCAAGGGCGCGAAGGAGCGAAGTCATTTTCATGCAATCTTAACATGCAATATTAAATCTGCACGTTTTTCTACCAAGCCCAAACACGCAGGAAGAAATCACTTTCTACTCACCCCCTGTAAAACAGGCATCAGGAAACAACTGAGCATGTTCCGGATGACAGGTGAACAGGATCATCTGTTTCTCTCCGGCCATCTCCTGAAGCACCGCAGCAGCATGACGTCTTCTCTCCGGATCCAGTTCGGTGAAAGGATCGTCCAGCATCAGAAATCCATCCATATCTGTCAGGTACACATCCGCGTAGGCCAACCGCACAGCCAGGGCCAGCGAACCCTTCATCCCCTTGCTCAGCAGATCTGCCTCCAAACTGATGTCATCATTACCGATCCGCTCCGGAAGATTCTCTTTGAATTCAATCTGGCCATACCTGCCCCCACTGAGCCGCTCCACCAGAGCCTGGATACGAGCCCCAACCTGCTCGAAAGGATCTTCATAGGCTTCATCTTTCAATGATTCGTGTACTTCCAGGATCCTACGCAAAGCCTGAGCCTGCGCTAGCCGATGTTCGTACGTCATTTCGGCAACCTGTATTTTCTCAGATAATTCCTCCGCACTGAATTCCTCCTTTTCAAGCCGACCCATCAACGTTCCACGCTCCTCAACCAGTTTGGCCACCTGGTCGACCACCTGACCTCGTCGGTGCTGCTTGGCCTGAAGGGTCTGAATGAACTCGTTCGGATGGGCATATCCTTCCGGAAGTGACTGAAGTGCAGCGGCCTCATGAACAAGTTGCTTCCAGTTCACTCTCAGTTCTGTGACCCTGTCCAGGAGTTTTTCCTCGTTCTCATATTCATTCAGCCATTGAGCCAGGCTTTGAACCATTTTGCTTGTATCGTGTTCGAGTTTTGCTATCCTGGGCGCCAAATCGTTCAAAGCAGTTTGAACGACATTCATCGATCGCGCGGCTGGGATATTACTCAGAGCCGCTGCCTCCTGATTCCACTCGTCGAGGGAGCGTCCACCCAACTGAGCATTCAGATTACCTTCCAGGACTTTAACCTTTTCTCTCGCTTTCAACAGCTCGCTCCTGCTGGCTCGCAGTGCATCAACATCAACAACGCTGTGCGTGGCGCAGATGGAACGAATATGTTGCTCATGAAGTGAAATAGACTGCTCCAATTGATCGACATTAACATTGCCGCTGACTACCCGCAAGCTCAAAGGACCATGACTGATGGCGATGGAACCGCGACTGGAAAGGGTTTCCGATATACCTGAACGCAGATCGATCTCTTGCGGATCGTTCCCGGAAATGAACGCGGTGACCCTGACGTCCTCTGTAGCGTTAAGCGTCGCTTTCAACTGCTGGGCTTCCAACATGATGCTAGCTTCCCGTATGGCTTTTTCGGCGGCACCGGCTTCCTGCAAACTCGATTCCGGAACATCTGACATACCATCAAGGATGGTCCGTTGTTCAGTCAAGTTCTTCACCAATGACTGAACCTCCAGATCCCGGCGCAACGTATCATCAGCCATCGAACGCTTTCTCGCATGTTCCAACTCCTCCTGCAACGTTTGGCGATCTGATTTCAGCTGCACCAAATTCTGTTTTAAACCTGGCAATTGTGACTCCGCAGACACCCATTGCTTATGGATCTCCTTCAATGCATTACCATCGCGTTCAACCACTTGCTTTTCAGCCATGATCTGAATGGAACGATTTGCATCCTTCACCAACGGCTCACCGATCCGAATAAATGCATCCAGTGCTTCTTTTTCTGATGACACGGCAGTGATCTGTTGATTCAATGCTCCGATCCTCGTTTCCGCCCTCAATATTTCCTCATGCCTTGCCCGATATTGCTCCTTATCGTACCAGGCTTTCAGAATGAGACCAACACCATTCGACCACGGATTTTCAATCCCTCGGCCACCAACGGGACGCTTCAAGATGATGTCCCAACGGGATTCATGCTGCGCCAACTGCTCCTGCACCTCAGTAATGAATCCCGACTGATCAAATGGATCTGCATCCTTCATGAAGGATTGGATCTGTGCCATAGATTTCAGCTCCTCGCGTAACTGAACCACCGTCTCATGTATGGATGACTGTTCGATGAACAACATGTTCTCCCAACTTGCACGATTCAGACGCAGCAATGCTTTGAGACGATCTTCAGCCTGTTGATCCCCATAATCAGAGCCTGCTGACGTAAGCGTAACCTTGTTCAGCTTTGCATTGACATTCCATGTCTTGCTCAACACATGGCTTCCACCATCAGCCTCAAAATGAAGCGTAAGGCGTATCTCGCTTCCACCCTTTCGCGGCATAAAACGCAGCATTAATTTATCATCATCTGAACCTTTACGTGGCTTAGATTCCATAAATAATACCGCGGAAATAGCGGAAAAAAGGGTTGACTTTCCAAACTCGTTGGCACCATGCACGAGATTGAGACCATCAGCAAACCTGAAGGTCTTGTCGGAAAAACCCGCAAAGGGATGAAGTCTTATACTGTTGATCTTCATGGCTTCATACTTTTAATGATGTCATAGGCTAATTGAAGGGCTTGCATATCCACAGGACTATCAGCCAGCCGGGTGAGCAAGCGCTGTGGATAGGTGCGATCAGGAAATTCAGCGGCAATTTGACCCGCATCGATCCTTTTGATGATATTCGATGTGATACTTATGTGGAGGAATTTTGATTTCAATTCCGCTTCCAGTGATTTCAACGCTTCGATCTCATCATTTGACAACCGACCACTCAGCAAAAGATCCAACACAGTGATACCCTGTTCGGGATGCGCCAACGCTGCAGACAGGGCAGAGATATCTGCCAGCGAATGCAATTGTTTTTCCATTCGCAAAAAGCGTATACCACCGGAACGAAAGCGCTCGAATCGAATAGAATCAGCGTCTGCTATGTCTATGAACCACGCGTAACCCTCGGTCGTACGCTTCACATGTTCCGGAGTATGCGTCCCGGGCATGAAGAAAAGATCCCTTCCAACATATCCCGGCTGGGGAGATGGTGCATGAATATGCCCCAACAACCAGCAATGGACACCCGCCGCACGGAGTTCTTCCGGCCTCATATTAAAATAATTCCCTTCGTCATCCCGGCCGAGTCCTTCAACATTCCCATGCGCAATACCAATATGCAGGGCGTCTGCAGCCTTTAGTATATCCGCAACCCAGCTGATGACATGTTCCTGACCATGCTTACTCGGACAATAACAAGGATAGAAAATAACATCCCGACCGTCTGCATGAAAAGTTTCCGGCTGATGACTATTCAGGAGATGAATGTTCGAACCCACAGCAGCATCCGTGAAGAACTTCCACAACCTGGAATCTCGCCCTTCGTAATAGTCGTGATTACCAGGTACAACCAGTACTTCGCCGGAAAAGGCACGAAGTATATCACACACTTCCCTCACCAATTTTTGGGGCACATTGATATTTTCAAACAGATCGCCCGCCACAACCAGAAAATCACAGCTGCGTGCATTGGCCTCGGTAACGATCCGACGTAGCGCATCCAGGCGCTCCTGCTTTAATCGATCGCGCAGTTCCGGCTGATTGCGAAACTCGATGCCGATGTGATGATCGGCAGAATGCATGATTCTTACTGACATGTCAAGATATTTTTCATATGAATCCGATACAGAAAAAGAAATTAAACAATGGATCAACCCATCTCCAAACCCGTCGTCAATGCCTCCATCCGATCCAGCAACGCCCGCTCCGGCTTATGGAAGAATATCCCCGTATCAGCACCCGCCCGCATACCACGCACGTATAAATAAATACAACCACCGAAATCCCGGTCGTAATCAAAATCCGGCACCCTTGTAACAAGATATCTGCGCAAGGCCATCGTATAAATATGATACTGCAGATGATAGTTATTCTCGGCCATCGACTCACGGACACGTCTAACCGAATAATCCTCCACCCGATCCCCCAGGTGGTTCGACTTCCAGTCGAGGATCCAATACTTGCCGGCATGCCGGAAGATCAGATCCACCTTTCCGTTCATGATGCCTTCCAGCTGCTGGTCGGCCTTCACGGCAAATGGCGTGTCCGTCCCTGCTGTCAACTGCGCCAGCCGGTTGGTGGCAAACTCCGTCAACGGGAAGTCGAACTCCAGTTCGCTCAACCGATCTTCCCAACCCACCTGCGTCAACTGAAGATCTTCGCCGGGAACAATGATGTTTTCCACTACCTGCCGCAGCATGTCCTTCATCTGATGAATAAATGTTTCCGGCTGCTTGCCCGATAAACGCTTGATGGCCTTCTCGATCACGCCATCCCATTGAGCAGGCCTGCGAAAGTCGATCCGCTCGAAGATGTAGTGGATCAAATTGCCGGTATGCGCTCCGCGTTTGATGGTGCGGAATACAAACTCATCGTAGGTCGATTCAAAACCATCCGCCTTGGGTGACGGTGCTGGCATGTGCTCGGGACTCAGGCCAGAATAACTCGTTCGACGCCAGAGACGCTGTAACAGGTTGGCATCAAACGATGGCGCCTCCGCATATACACGCTGTACCGTCTGTGCCGCATTGGCCCGCATAGGAAGTACGATGCGATTGTCCACATCGATCTGCCAGTCGATGTCTACGATGGCAGGATTGGGAGCTGCCAACTCCAGCTGGTTCCTGAAATATCGCAACGTCGAACCCGAATAGTAATTCGCGGTCGATGCCTGGATGTAGCAAGCCATCCGCGCCCGCGTCACCGCCACATAGAGCAGGCGTCGATTCTCCTGCTCGGTCTGCTCCTCCCAATACTGTTCTTGTTCAGGACTTTTCAGATCGGATTCGATGGTATAATACAAACTGTCATTCGGATCACGATAGCTGATCGTCTTGAAGGGCGTCCGCTTGAATACAAAGTCAAGGTGCGGAGCGATCACGATGTTGTACTCCAGTCCCTTGCTCTTGTGAATGGTCACGATCCGAACAGCCTCTTCATCACTCTCGATGCGCTGCTGGTATTCATCACCATCTCGGATCTCGCCATCGATCCCCTTCTTCAGCCACTGCAGCTGCTCGCGGGCATCGTATTTGCGTCGCTCAGACACCTTGTGGATGAGCTCCGTCAACTGCAGGATATTCGACACCGTCCGCTCAGGATTGGGCAGACCCGGATCCGTAAACAGATCCTCCACACCATGATCCGCCAGAAAACGCCGCAGCATCACAAATACACCATCCGTCTCCCAGGCCGCCTTGTACTCCCGAAAGCGTTGCAGGATCGCCTCCTCATCGGCCCGGCGCAGCCGTTCAAGATCGTATCCGCCGATGCGCGTCAGCAACGCACGGTTGATATTCGCCCGGGTAATGTCGTTCACCGCCTCCATGACATAGAACAACTCCCGCGCCTCGTCTGAATCAAAAAGTTTAGAGTCGTCGATCGTCACGGCCGGCACGCGATGACGAGAAAGCAGCTCCTTGATGGCCCGGCCTTCCTTGTTGGTGCGCACAAGAATACCGATGTCCCTGGGCTCCACCGCCCTGATCTTGCCATCCTCCAGGATCTGATAATCCGGATCACGCAACAGGTCGGTGACCGTAAGCAGAAAGCCTTTGCGCAGCTGCTTCTTGTTCGCAAAAGGAGATATCCGCAGGCTCACACAAGGCGTTCCGCCATGATAGAGGATGCCCTTGGTATTGGGCGACGGGGATTCGACATTCACATATTCGATGGCGTCCGGCGCACCGTTATAAGCAAAGGTGTCCGTATCCTGTAGCGGCTTGAAAAAGATGTTCATCGCTTCGATCATGGCCGCATTCGAACGACGATTAATATTCATCCGATGGACATGATCGACATTCGCTGCTGCCTTGAAATAGGTGAAAATGTCGGCCTTGCGCCAACCGTAGATCGACTGCTTCGGATCTCCAATGTAAAAGAGGATCTTCTCCATGCCGAAGATGCGATGGAAGATATAGTACTGTTCCCGGTCCGTGTCCTGGAATTCGTCGATGAAGACCGCGTCGAACTTCGCACGCAGGCGACTGCGCAAACTTTCAGGATGCATGGCCATGCCGTGTTCGGCCTCCTCGCGGCGGAGGGCCTCCGCCAGCTGCAGGATCATATCATCGAAAGTGATCACCCCCCGGGCGGCCTTCTCACGCTGCAATGCCACCGCTACCACCTCATAGGCCGCGCAGGTGATCAGGTTTGCCAGACGTTTACCAAAGGCCTTCAATTCCTCGTTCAGCCCGGCAGCCTCGGAGATCCTGTCCCTCAGCGGACCAAAAGTGTTTTTGGTGTAATCATTGTCGATCTTGACCATGATCATGTCAAAGAGTGCGGGCCAGTCGCCGGCCGTCAATGACGGACCAAAAGCCGTCTTCGCATGGCTTTTCAACAACTTCAGGTAGTCCTGACCGTTAGCTTCGAAATCCGCGTAAGCTTCTTCCCTGATCGCCTGGATCCCGGCATTCAGTTCAGCAAGCTGAACCCTCAGGCGGGCCTGGTGCGATGGCAACAGGAAATCACCGGGAAGGGTCTCCACCGGAGCCGGTATCTTGCCGGAAATACCCTGCCGGACCATCCCGAACACATCCTCCCGCGACAACCCTGCCGCCAGCAGGATGCGCAGGAGATCCTCTCCCATCACATTCACGCGCTGACGCCAGTATTCATGAAAGGCATCGGCACAGATACGGTCATGCTCTTCCGGACTGAGCGTCTCGGCGCCAAAGACCTGGCCAGTTTCAAAGGAATATTCCTTCATCACCTGCTGACAGAAACCGTGGATCGTGCGGATATTCAGCCGGTCAAGGTCGATCTGTGCCTGATTGAGCAGCACTTCAGTTTCCTTGCGCTTCGCTTCCGTTTCGCAGTAACCTGCTACCAGCATCCCCAGCGGATCGGTACCATACACACCCTTACGCGCAATCCGCAGTGCGTTGCGGATGAAGAGACGCACCCGATCCTCCAGCTCAGCGGTGGCGGCCTTCGTAAAAGTCACCATGAGCACCTTCTCTAGCGGAATGCGCTTTTCCACCACCAGCCGAACGGCCATCAGGGCGATCGAAAAGGTCTTGCCCGTCCCGGCACTGGCCTCGATCAGATTGCTCTGAGCCAGGGTCACTTTCGAAGGATCGAAATCATTATGATATTGAGGCATCTTACTTTTTTTTCTTTTTTTCAGGAAACAAGGCAGGCAGATATCCGGCGATGGGCGCCATGATCTCCATCACATTCGACCTCAGTTCTTCAAATCCATCTTTAGAGAAGAATCCGTACTCAATGGCCTTTTGAAGGTATTCATCATCGAAATCAAAATTCATGGTGTTATCCTCCAGCGCCTCCAGTTGATCCATGAAGGATTCATGATCTTCAGCCAGCATCTCAAAACCTTCACGCGCCAGATTCGGATGGAAGCGGAAATATTCGGAATGCCCGGAGCGGAAAAATCCAACGAATCTTTCAAGTCGCTCCTTGGCTTCCACAAAAGAGATCGTACCTGCATCGATCCTGTGCAGCCCTTCAACTTTTCGGGTGATGAAGACCAGGGAGACGTTCCGACCCGAAGCCACCAGCGCGAGATATCTCACATATCCGTACAACACATATTTGAAGTGATTGGAAGAAGTGCATACAACGATCTGCTCATTGTCATACAAACCCGAAATGCGGCCGATCAACCGTCCTTCAGTCAGTGGGATATCGATGTCCACCACCTGTGACGTACGTCCCTGGCGGGCAGACTCAAAGGTTGCCCGCAGCTCCGCCATCTCATCCAGGAGATATCCGGCCAACGCCGTGCCCATGTTGTGCAGCGGGAGCTTTCCGGACCGCTGCTGACGACGGGTATAATCCGACAGCCCGACGGGATCCAGCTCCAGCAAGTCCTGGCGCAGTGCATGCTTCTGCAGACTGTCCACTTCAAAAACCTCGTGCTCCGGCAGCAGCAGCTCCTCGTCGTAATAACTTACGTTGAACTGACGCTGCAAGAAGGTCTTGGGGGGATTCTGCAGGAACCCGGCCAGCTTGTCGATGTCAACATCCTGCAGTTCGAAGGTCTGGATCCTCGGAGCGCCCTCAGCAACCACAATGCCCGTTTGGAATCGCGACTCCGGCAGATAGTTCCGGAGCGTTGTATTTGTATGATCAAAATATAAGCTGTTGAAACCGTGCAGGGGATGCTGCAGCACCCATTCCTTACGCAGGTGCTCATTGTCGGGCTGATCGGCCATCTTCTTGCCCACATAATCGATCAACTCATCCACTAAGGATGACGGGGGTTTCAGGGCCGCATCCTTCTCGTCCCGCGAACAATAACTGATGTAGAGCATCTCACGCGCAGAGAGCAGGGTCTCTAGGAACAGATGACGATCATTGTTCCGCACATTCCGATCCCCCGGCCTAGGTTCACCCGACACCAGATAGCTGAAACTCACGCCGCTGTCGCGTCGCGGAAATTTATCGTAATCCATGCCCAGCAAGGCGATGACACGAAATGGAATGCTGCGCATCGGCACCATCGAACAGAAGGTGATGCCCTGGGCGAGGAATGCCCGGGTCCGCTGCTCCTTCACGAGCCGGTGCAGGAAACTGTGACGGAATACCTCAAAGCTGATCTCCACCTTGACGAGTTCATCGAGTGCAGACATCTCATCGATAAGACTGATGAAATTGGGATGATCTTCATCATCCTTTGCACCGGCCTCAAAGACCATCTCCTCCAGAAGCCTGCGCAGGTATTCGGCCCATCCGGCGATCGTACGCGGGGCGCGCCTTTCCGCCATCAGCTGCTCAAGCATGTTCAGAAAATGAATGAAACGGATCCTTTCAGCGGCACCTGCCCCTTCGGCAGAATCCAGTGGCAGCAGGTCTTCCCGGCCATCATCAAAGACTTCTCCCCCGCCGATGCAAAGTCCGTAGAGTATGCGCTTGAGGCCGTGATGCCAGCTGATGTAGCGCGTATCATCTTCCCGCCGGCCTTCGAGGCTGTAGATGATCCCCGCCTGGCGGACCGCATCACGGATATCATCTGTATCGCTGATCCCGAAACGGGAACGGATATAAGGCGACTCGAGTAATTCCAGCACTTCTTCCGCTTTCATCTGCTCCGCATCGATCGAGAGCAGCGACTGCACGGCGGTGAACATATTATTATCCGCCGTCACCGACTGATCGGCAATGCTCAAGGGCATGCGATAACGGGCATATCCGAATACCGCCTTGATATAAGGTGCATACAGATCGATGTCGGTCACCTGCACGAGGATATCGCGTGGGGAGATGCCCCCATCCGTCTGATCGACCAGTTTCACCAGATGATTGTACAGCGCCTCCACTTCCCGCAGCGGAGTGAAGGACCCCGTCAGCACAAGGGAACCGTCATGAATATCATCAGGCAGGATCTCTTCGCGCTCAGCCCCGTTTCGATTATGCTGGATGTCGCGCTGGATCTTTTGCAACAAGCGCGCTCCGGCCGGAGGCTCAGCTTCCTCAGGGTCATAGGCATTGATCATATCCTGATCCTGGAACAAGAGCGAAAAGGAATCTTTGATGAGCCGACCGAGATTGATCAGCAGTTCATTCCCCAGGCTGACATAGGTCGCATCAGGCAGCGCACGGCCACCACCGCGCCTTTTGGACGACAAGAGTCGCTCCGTGGTATCTTCCAGCCAGTAAGCCCCGGGGGCAGGATTGACGAGATACAGATACACCTCAATGAATTCGGAAAGGACGTAGATCATCTCCAGATGATAGGGCGTAATAACGGCTACCCCGAAAACATGCAGGATGGGCATGCGCCGCCCCACCAGGGACTTTGCTTCATCATCCTGCAGGATCTCGCGCAATGTGCGCTTGGCCTCCACCCGATCGATATGCGTGGGATCGAATTGTTCCTGAAGCCGCGCCCAAAGCCACTCCTGCCAGTCGGCAGGCGCTTCGCCGTTCAGCCTGTGTTGCCGCCATCCGGCCAGCAGATCGGATCGATAGATCTGATACTGGTCGAAGAGATCCGCCATCTCATCGGCCAGGGAGATCCGGCGGATATCGCTGTCGCTGAAATACGCGGATTTTTCAGGATAAGCCGTTTGGAAATCTGCCGTACCGAGGAGTCCGAAGAGCGACCAGCGAACGATCTCGCGGTCCAGTGGCTGCTTGCCGGCGGGCTGCAGCCAGTAACGGACCTGGGAGACAACATCATCCGGTGTGCAAAAGCGGATATTGGCGGCTATGCCGAGGTCAGTCGCAAATCGCTGTTTCAGCCAATCGTTCATACCGGCCGTCTGCGTGACGACCCATTCCGATTGAAATGGATCACGGTGCTGTCCGCCCACCCTTGCCGTGAGCCGGGCGGCCAGTACAGAAATATCGTTGGATACGTTCAGATGTATGGGCATGATATCAGTTACTTGGTTTGATCGATGAATTCAATGAAAGGATCAGCGGCTCAACCGTTGCTGCACACCGGATATCCGGCGCACGCGCTGTTCGGTCGTATGCAGCAGGGTATCGATGCCTGCCTGCAACAACACTTTTTTCTTTGCCCGTGTGACGCCGGTATACAGCAACTCACGGGTTAGGATGGGCGTGTCGGTGCCTTCGGGCAACAGCACCAGCACCTGGTCGAATTCTGATCCCTGCGATTTGTGGATGGTCATCGCAAAGACCGTTTCGCAATGACTCAGCGAAGCTGCCGGCACATCACGCATCTGTCCATCCTGTCCTTCGAACCATACGCGAAAACGTTCGCCCACTTTTCGGGTGATGCCGACATCTCCGTTGAACAGATCGAGTTCATAGTTATTTTGGGTGACGATCACCGGCCGGTTATGGTAAAATTCAGCACCCTTCGGAAGCAGTCCGCGGGATTGCAGCATCTGCTCGATGCGCCGGTTGACGGCATGAAGTCCGCGGGGACCTTCCCTAACGGCCACGAGTACCCGAAGTTGGTTCAGTTTCTCCATCGCCATTTTCGGATCAGGCTCTTTGATGTATGACTCATAACCCATGATGAAGGCTTCGAGTTGCGCTTCATCCGCACTGGTGTCGAAGGTCACTTCAGGGTTGGATACCTCGTCTGCCATGGCTTTCACCGCATCGACATCTCCGGCAATGATGGCCCGGCTGATGCGACCAATATCTCCCTGGGCACGGAAACGGTGACTAAGTCGGAGCTCCACGATCCGGCCCGAGAGCGGACCGGTTTTATCCCGATGATGAGCGGCAGTGATCTGTCGCGCAGGAGCGGTGATGAAACCGTTGAACCACCCGGCCGTCGCAGGCTCGAAGCCGTTGAGATCGCCACCGTCGGAAGCCAGGCAAAGGTCACCCAGCAGGCTTCCGGCCTCCACGGATGCGAGTTGGTCCTTATCACCCAGTAATACGAGTCGGGTCCGTTCACCGCAGGCATCCAGCAGTTTGGAGAACATGGGCAGGTCCACCATTGACGCCTCGTCGATGACCACGAAATCAAATTCCAGTGGCCTTCCGGCGTTATATTTAAATTCTACGGTTCCTTTCTGCCATCCCAGCAAACGGTGCAGGGTCGAGGGTTTCAGCGCTTCGATGCGCTGTCGGACATCATCCGGATAGGTGGAGGCAGTGCGTTTGAGCGACTCGAGCATCCGCATGGCGGCCTTTCCGGTCGGGGCGGCAAGAGCCACCCGCGCTTCAGGCTGACAGGCATACAGGATGCGCAGGAGCTTGGCCAGGGTGGTCGTTTTCCCCGTACCCGGTCCGCCGGTGATGATGCTGAAATCATCCGTCAGGGCATTGAGTGCAGCCACCAGCTGCCAGTCGATCCGCTCGGCATCGCTGAGTCCCTCCAGCGCATAATACGCACCGAGTGAACGGATCAATCCGGCCTGCGCTTCCAGCATGGCACGCCGCTCTGCTGCCCGCGCCGCTCCGTTGATGGTCATGTTTCGGATGCGGTCCACGATCCGCGTTTCATACCGATGGTGACGATGCAGGTACAACCTGTCGCCGTCGATGATGAACGGCTTTTGCTCACCCGGACGGCCCACCAGTCGGGTGATGGTCATCAGGTCTTCGGGCGTGGAAACAGGATATGGATTCTCCGTCTGCAAGGCCATTGGCTCGTCCAGGCCAATGCACACGTGCCCCTCCGCCTGCCGGCGCGAGAGCAGCCAGGCGTAGGCGTGGATCTCCGGTTCAGGGAAACACTCAGCGAACATGCGGTGTACATCTGTCAGCGTATGATTCATGATACAATATTAGTAGGGGATGATGCAACCTATTTGCAAGGAGAAAATAAATATGATAGGAATGCCGCCCGAAGGCGGCATGGTTCACGGTCTTTCGGGGAGTTGTTCCCATTCCTGATAATTCACTACCCTTACTTTTTCCAGCGGGATTTCCGTACGGGTGGGTTTCCCGCGGGTGCCCTGGATCATGTATGGTTTTGCCAGTCGGGGGCCCAGGATGGACGTAAAGATCTTTTTGATCCGGGCCCTCGCCTGTTCACGAACCTGCATATCCGCAAATGCTTTGGCGGTGGCCCTGAGTTCTCTATCATTAGTGGTCAGCGGACGCATTTTTTTGTAGATCATGAACAGTGCGTCCTGTGCCCATTGTTGTTCAAAAACGATCTGATACAGTCCTTCTTCACCTGCATAACGCAGATAAAATAAATAAAAGGTCAGATCCACGGGCTGCAGTGGGATCTCCAGGAATTCATAATCTGGAAGTATGATTGTTGCATTGTCCATATCAATATGGATCCCGCTCGGTTCCATGACCGGCTGGAAATATCGATTGAAGCGCATCTCTGCAGATAAAGTCGACAGGATCCGGATGGCATGATCTATGCCAAGGTCAGACCACTTATTGCGCTGCATGGCCTGGATACAATTTGAACACACATCTCCAGTCCTCAGCTTGAAGATCACTTCACGCTTGTTGAAGCAAAGATCATTCGCGCAGCCAATGGGTCGATGATGCAGAAAATCCGCCATCTGATGGAAGTACGGGGAGGTGTGATAGCCCACCAGCATGTTGACGATCGTAAATGCGATCGGGAGTTCCCGTTCACACTCGATGAACAATTCCCAGTCACCCGCATGCAGGAACCCGGTACGCGTATCCGCTGGATTCAGGGATGCATAGAAGTTCTGTGCATTGGGAAATTCTGTAAGCGTGAACACGAAGTCCTTGTTTGGAATGCTATTCGCCTCCCTGAACCTACGACCGGCATCGAAAAGATCCTGCAGCGGGATTCCTTCACCCGCTGCCAGGTGACGATCATCCACACAGTGGAATGTAAACTTCAGGATGCCCGGTTCCGCTGCGAGGTGTTTTTCGATGGCGGAGACCAGCGTCTCCGGAATGTCCGAACCGTGGATGATGTGTGTATTCATATGTGCAACATGCGGTTAATGGTAGATGGTCTGATCCCAGGCGGATCAGTCTTCTGCATGGAAGTAGGTGAATGGCTTCTTCCGATCGCGTGGCGCCGGGTAATCCCCACCCGCCCGCTCCAGTTCCTGGCGGATAAATGCGGTGTCCGGATACACGCTGGCATCCAGCAGCACGAGAATGGTGTAGGATTGATCCTTCATGTAGTGCACGTGAAACATGTCTGTGAAAATCTTGTACCAGTCTGGCGTCTTCGGAAACGGCGGCACAGGGAGCAGCGACACATAGCGCTTGGGCCAAAGACTGCCAATGTCCACGGCATCGTTTACGCGTGCGCAATAACCGACGACCTGCTGCGGCTCAAGGATGCCATCCAGCGCACGATGAACATTACTGTCTGGCTTGTCGGCAAACGCAGGGCAAACCAGGTGTAGATGTCTTCCCCTGACATCATCCAACCATCTTTGATCATTCATCAAAAAATCAGGTGCATCGTGGATCTCGATCATTTTTTAAAATTTGGATTGATATAATGACTCAGGTTCGAGCGAAATAGATGCTTTTTCTCTATGGCCTGCCTTTCCTGATACATCAGCAGATTGTATCGGTGAGTCCATGCCCGCTGCGCCCAATGCTCAACTGGAATGTCGATCGACAGCCTGTTCAATTCGCGGGCGCCAATCGGGGTTCCTGCTGATTTCGAATTTCCCACAGTTTCTTCATATTTCCAGCGGAGAAAATCGTGCAGGAGATTATCCGAAGGCTGGTCATTTCTCACGGCTGCCCATTCTCTGGACACCTCTTCCAGCAAGATGTCCATCACGATCTGCAGGAAGGGAGGATAGACGGTTTTCTGATCGGGGCGCATGAGGATGAAGTTATTGGTGGCGGCGAGCTTCAAGCCCTGACGGAGCATGTCGTTCGGCATTTCATCCACCATCTGGTCCGTAATGCGGATGACGCGATGCTGGCCCCGCAGATGGATGAGCAGATCCTCCGGCTCTATGAGCACATCACCATCAACAGGCTCGCAGTCCTCCAGGCCCTCCTGCTGTTCCATATCTGAACGCACCATCTTCCAGTCGATTCGTTCAAAATCATCCTTAAAATGTCCCATCCTGAGCATTACGACAGGAGCATTTCCCGGATGACTGGAAAAGGCATTTCTGATGACAGGGCGAACACTGGATCTGGGCGTTTCACCGATTCGAATAGACATCGCCAGTTCAGAAAGCTTCACGTTCCGATACTCAAGCTCCCGCAGTTTCTCATCTTCCAGTTGAGGAATCAACAATATCATATCCAGACTTTTTTACGCCGCCGCCTTTACCTCAGGACCATTCAACGCACGTACACGCTGAACAAAAGTCCAATAGCTACTGCGGCCACCGCGTTTGTATTCCCTGAAAGCATTCCGGATCAGAGTCTTACGATCCGGAGCCCCGGCATCTGCGCACAGTGCGGCTACGATCCGATGGGATTCTATATCTTTTCCTACCTCCGACCACACAGCGGTCGACCACCGACGCACGCGGGTGTCATCGATCGATACTGAGGTTCCTTTGAAATCGACCCCAAGGTAATCGAATACTCCGTTCAATATCACTTTGGTTTTTCCGATGTTTCGGCGAAGCCTGAAGGCGCCGAAACACTCATCGAGCCGCTGAAGCATCATCGCCGGATCGGTGCCCGGCTCCGCGATCAGGAGGATGTCATCCGCATATCGATAAACGGACACCCGGGGGATCAGACCCGGAAGATCCATCTGCTGGGCATAAAACTCTGCCAGTATCACAGAAAGCGAGAGTCCGAGGGGCAATCCTGGTACTTCTTCGGCCGACGGGTGACCGGCAATGGCATAGGCCAGAAAGCCCAGAGTTCGATCATCGAAACGATCTTCCGTCCGAGTCTTCAGTAATTCGATCAGCTTCGAACGATCCACGGAGGGATGAAACTCGGAGATGTCGGTCTTGATGATGACGGGCATGCCCTTCCGGCCAAGCAGATCAGCGTGAATGGCTGCCACTTGTCCATACATATCATTCCAGTTCCCGGTGACAATTTGCACGCGTGTGAGGCGGTTCAACAGCACGCGCATCGCCACCTGGTCACGCAGACAAAGCAGCACCGTCCTACGGATCTTCTCCTGCTCCCCGCGCTTTTCCTTGCGCTCCTGAAGTGAAAACCGCTTGAGCCGAAACTTCGGCAGACCGGTGGTGCGGTCGTCTTCATTGAAGAGACGAACCACCTCGGCAAAGAATCTGGCCTTTGATTCGGGACTTTTCTCCACCTGGATGGTGGTCATGCCATCTCTGCCCACCGGCAGCAGAGATACGATCGCGGGATCATCCATCCCGGCCAGGCCGCGAAAACCGGCCGGCACGCGGATCTTGTTACGTCCCTTCTTCACCAGGTGTTCGTAAGCATCCCGGACT
Source organism: uncultured bacterium (assembly GCA_903959965.1). Taxonomy (GTDB): domain Bacteria; phylum Bacteroidota; class Bacteroidia; order Chitinophagales; family Chitinophagaceae; genus Pollutibacter. Next base: position 40 of record CAJBZC010000252.1, on the reverse strand, counting down.
TCTTCGATCGTGACTGGCTGGAATTGATTCATGTGTGATG
>CAJBZC010000251.1 GCA_903959965.1 uncultured bacterium | reverse complement strand
TCTGCGGATCTCCTTTTCTCCTTTCTCTGTGCTCCAATTCTACTAGTCTACTACCAGGCGGAGCGTTTCTTTGGGTTGTTTGTTTTGATCGGATAATTTGATGATATACGTTCCTGGAGATAACAAACGGCCTTCCAGGATCCGGTACTCGCCATTCACCGAACGATGATTAAGGGTAGTGGTGGTCACCAGCCGGCCCGTCATGTCGAGAACCTGGACGGAGTAAGCACCCGGGGCCACCGCACGGAGCGAGAGTTTCACATCCGCAGACTTCGACGGGTTGGGATAAAGTTTTACCGAGGGTTGCTCTGCTGCACCATCAGGTTCGAGGGTGACGCCTGTTGATGGACGACCCGCTTCGATAAATACAAGCTCGAAGCGCGTGGAATCCCAGGCCGCACTGCCTGTGCCTATGAAGTCGTAGTCAGTAGGTGCGTTCATATTTATTTCTATCTGACGCTTGAGGACCTTATCCTTCAGCCAGGCCTGCACATAACGGTCACGCATACCTTGCGGATCAACTTTCAATACAAGCGTCTGGCTGCCCACTCCACTCATCATGATCGGAACGACCGAGCTATCCGCGGCCTTGGGCCATGGCAGACCTTGTGAGGAAAGCATCTTGTTGTCACGAGACATCCACAAGGCGCCGCGACTGATCCCGTTGACCAGTTTTTCACGATCGCTCTGGTCGCCCAGGGCCGCCCTGAACGAAGTATGGAAGTCCGCCATCACCCCGTCGATGATCTGTGGCTGTGCCGACCCGGAGAGGCGCTCCAGCCGAACATAGACCCGTCCGTGGTCATCTCCCGGATCCGTAGAGAAAGGCGCGAGCCCCGCGGCATCACTGGAAGATTTATGCGACTCCTGAATGGTAAGCGTGCCCCCTGCTGCAGGATCCACAAAGAAGGCTATCCCGCTCTCGATGAGCTGAGGATTGGTATAACTGCCCGTATTAGTCACCCAAGTAGTACCGGACTTGAACACATTGACATAACCGCCTTGATTGTTGGTGCCTGCCAGGTTGGCATCCCAGAACCAGAAGCTGGGATCGATCACCACGCTGTTGGTGGTGTATAAGGCATCCAGATCGAGCACACTCATATAGGGATTGCCCACCAGGGTGTACATCGACGTAGCCGCTGGTGCAACACTTACCGTCTGGTTGCCTGTTTTCAATGTGCCCGTGCTGCGGAAGGTCGTGGCGCCGGCATTGTTGGTGCTGGGGAATTCAAGGGTCCGGTCTCCGCGTGTGAAGACCATATATCCCTGTTCTGCCAGGGCATAAGTGGTGGACAGATCCGGTACGTTCTCACTCAAAAAGGTGCCTCCGGTAGCGTTTCCAACATACCTGCGCAGACTGCTCACCTGGTTGGCGACTCCGATCCAGTCGAAGCCCCTGACAGCGCCGGTACCGGCCGTAGTTGCCGCTGTGGCATCGGCGTAGTTATGGCCCACGATCGGTGTGCCGCTGTTCGACGTTTCGGCAGAACGGGTTGCGGAGAGTGTCAGGTCCTGACCCGCGCGGCCGTTCATGAAGAAGTCCCTCAACGTGCCAGCGCCTGTCACAGGCACGCTGACGAGCCTCCAGGCCCGGCCGGTGCCTTCCAGGTTGCTGTTCTGTTGTATGAATCGTTCTGCGATCACATCGCCCGTGATCGATGCCCCGGAGCCGGTTGCACCCACCCGGGCCGTGCCGCTGGCCGTACTGCTGAGGCGAAGTTTACCATTGGCATTCAGGGCGCCTCCCGTCAGTCGCAAACGGCCTGTTACGATCAGTTCTCCACCCGTTCCGCTGAGGGTGACGCCGCCACCGGTGTTATTGATCTCCAGGTCCGTCAAACTGCTGCCGCCGCCGGCGATCGTCTGTGCAGCACTGCCGCCCATGATCAACCGGCCGGTGCCCGTGATCGTGCCAGGCATGGTTAGATCTCCGGTGACTGTCAGATTGTGGCTCCCCAGATTCAGGGTACGCGAACTGCCGTTGAAGTCTACATTGGCCGCGGTAAGCGGTGCACTCAGTTCCATATCACTCTCGGCGGTGGGACTGAAAACGATGTCGTCTCCCGTCTGGGGCGGACGGCTGCCGGTCCAGTTGCCGGCCGTACTGAAGGTCGTGTTCGACGACCCCGTCCAGAGTGCCTTGAAGCGGAAGCCTGTTCGTGTGGCAGCACCCGAAGGGGTCGTGACCGACACGGATCCCGTATGTCCATTGGCCAGCACCGCCGTGATCGTGGTGCCGTTCACCACCGAATAGGAGGCGGCGGCCGTCCCGCCGAATGTCACTGCGGTGGCGCCCAGCAGGTTATCCCCGGTGATGGTGATCAGATCTCCTACCGTCGCGGTCACCGGAGAAAAACCGGCAATGGTCGGCGACCCGGCATTGACGGTCAGGGTGCGAACGACGTCGGGCGCCGCGTTATGGGTGGCGTCCCCATCCTGAGAAGCCTTCACGACGATGTCGCCCGGGCCCGTGATATTGAGGATGTTACCGCCTGTGATATTGCCGGGACCGCTCGGAACGGTGAAGGTTAATGGCTGTGAACTCCCCCCGCCGGTGGCAGTCAGGGTCTGGGTCAGGCCGCTGGCATAGGTCACCGTTGAGGATGAGAGCGTGAAGGTGATCGTCGGGTTGTTCTTGGTGACGTCCATGGTCTGACTGAACGACCCGGCTGCATAATTGCCCGTGGCGGGTACCGATGCCTGAAAAACCAGGTTTCCGGTGGTGGTCACGGGAGATAAGGTGTAAGAAGATCCGGAAGGGTTCAGGTTGACCCCTACGATGCTGCCGCTGCCCAGCGTGAGCGTGACCGTGCCACCGCTGTTGGATGTGGGTGTGATGGTCAAAGTGCCTGCCTCCTTGATCTGTGCCGTTATGGGGATGCCCAGGTTGATCACCGGTGTCTGCCCGTTCACGATCAGCGTATAGCTCGCGGTGGCGGAAGCATATGGCGAGCCGGCGGCCTGGGTGGCCGTGATCGTGGTGCTGCCGGCTCCACGGATGGTGACGGTGTTGCCGCTGATGGTCGCCACGGATGTATTGCTGCTGCCATAGGTCCATCGGCCTCTGCCGTTTGATGACGGAGGGGTCAGGTTGAAGAAGGCATCGCCATAGGTCTTGGCGGTCGCGGACGACATCCAGGAACTCATATCCCAATTGGTCGTAAAAATCTTTTCTTCACCATAGGTCACATCTGTTCCGCCATTGTGAACAACATAGGAACGGATATAATACAGGGTATTGGCGCTCAGACTGCTAAGGGTCGATGAGTAAGTACCCGTTCCCGTGCCTTCTTCTGTTTTGGTTGTCAGGGCCACGGTGGGTCCGGTAGCGGTATGCCATACCACACCGCGCTGCGTGATGTTCGTCAGCGCAGGCGTGTTCCCCCCGCTGATTGCGGCGTTACGGGTGATGGCTGTTGCCGCATCGGTGGGCATCACGCTGGTTACACTCACCGCGGCTGAGGGACAGCTACTGCCGGCTGCATTCACCGCACGGATCCGGATCGAGGCGGACCCAGACTGCGTGATGACCATGGGGCTTGTGGTACTTACCGGGCTTCGCGTGGTCCAGCTGCTTCCGTCGTTATTTGTCCACGCGTAGTTTGTGATGGCAGAAAAACCCGCGCTCGCCGGTGCAGTAAAGGCTATTGACATAGTGGACGCTGAAGGAGTGATGGAGGAGATGGTCGGAATACCGGGTGCAAAGGCATCAGAAGATGTCATCACACGGTTTGTGCCACTAATCCCCACCGCCACAAACAACCCGTTGCCGTAGGTGACGCTACGCCAATAATTATTCTCCGCGGACGTCCTCGACGTCCACGTGATCCCATCCGGACTCGTCATTACCCGGTTTGTGCCATAGTCCGCCACCGCCACAAACAACCCGTTGCCGTAGGTGACACTACGCCAACGCACATCCCCCCCCACAGAGGTCCTCGGCGTCCACGTGATCCCATCCGGGCTCGTCATCACCCGGTTGCCACTGCCACTTTGAGACACCGCTACAAACAAACCATTGCCATAGGTGACGCTTTTCCATTGATTATTAGCCGCCGATATCCTCGACGTCCACGTGGTCCCATCCGGGCTCGTCATGACCCGGTTACCCGTTCCATCGTCCGACACCGCCACAAACAAACCATTACCGTAGGTGACACTCTTCCAACTATTATTCTCCGCAGAGGTCCTCAACGTCCACGTGATCCCATCCGGGCTCGTCATCACCCGGTTGCCACTGCCAATTTGAGACACCGCTACAAACAAACCATTGCCATAGGTGACGCTTTGCCATACATAAGCCGCCGCAGGGGTCCTCGATGTCCAGTTTATCCCATCCGGACTTGTCATGACCCGGTTACCATAGTTATTAGTTGACACAGCCACAAACAAGCCGTTGCCGTAGGTGACACTTTGCCATGAATTATCCGCCGCGGACGTCCTCGACGTCCACGTGATCCCATCCGGACTCGTCATCACACGGTTACCCGAGCCAGTGGTCGACACCGCCACAAACAATCCATTACCATAGGTGACGCTGATCCATTCATTATCCGCCGCAGAGCTTCTCGATGTCCATGTCACACCTACCGGTTGCCCGTTTTGCGGCGTAACGGAAACAGCTGCAGAGGCCGGTCCGCTTCCTGCACTGTTGACCGCCCTCACTTGCACATCATAGGCCGTGCAACTGGTGAGGCCGGTAATGTATAAGGGTGTGCTGGTGTTGGCCGGACTTAGCGCTGTCCAGCTGCTGCCATTATTGGTGGAATACTCGTAATTCGTGATCGTAGCACCCCCATCATTTGAAGGGGCGGTAAAGGAAATATAGGCTGCCGACGCACCTGCGGAGGCGGATACAGCGGTAGGTACATTGGGCACTGTGGGAATAATGGTGGTAGCATTCGTCGCAGCACTACCACAACCACTACCTGTGCTGTTCACTGCCCGCAACAGAACATTATAGTTGGTCCCCTGGGTTAATCCATTGATGGTGAAGGGACTTGAAGTAACTTCCGGTGACGGGGTCACCCAGGTGCTGCCATTGTCAACTGAGTATTCGTAATTGCTGATCGCAGTGGCTCCCGTACTTGACGGGGCTGTAAATGACATGATCATTTGGGTAGCTCTCGGCGTAATGGAATTGATGGTTGGAATACCCGGAGCGAATAAATCAGAAGATGTCATCACACGGTTGCCAGTGCCATTTAGAGACACCGCCACAAACAATCCATTGCCGTAGGTGACACTTGGCCATTGATTATTCACCGCAGAGGTCCTCGACGTCCACGTGATCCCATTCGGACTTGTCATGACCGAACCATTGTTCGCCACCGCCACGAACAACCCATTGCCGTAGGTTACTCCATACCAATTATGATCCGCTGCAGAGGTCCTCGACGTCCACGTGTACCCATCCGGACTTGTCATCACCCGGTTGCCAGTGCCAGTTTGAGCCGTCGCCACAAACAACCCGTTGCCGTAGGTGACGCTTTGCCAAGAATTATCTGCCGCAGATGCCCTCGACGTCCAATTGATCCCATCCGGACTCGTCATAACCGTGTTGACCGTTACATTAGACCACGCTACCGCTACAAACAACCCGTTGCCGTAGGTTACGGCAAACCATAGGTTAGCCGCTGCAGCCGACCTCGACGTCCACGTGATCCCATCCGGGCTCGTCATGACCCGGTTTGTGCCATTGTCCGCCACCGCCACAAACAACCCGTTGCCGTAGGTGACGCTACGCCAATAATTATTCGCCGCGGACGTCCTCGACGTCCACGTGATCCCATCCGGACTCGTCATCACCCGGTTTGTGCCATCCTTCGACACCGCCACAAACAAGCCATTGCCGTAGGTGACACTTTGCCATGCATTATCCGCCGCGGACGTCCTCGACGTCCACGTGATCCCATCCGGACTCGTCATCACCCGGTTTCCAGTGCCAGTGCTCGACACCGCCACAAACAATCCATTACCATAGGTGACGCTGGTCCATTGATTATCCGCCGCGGACGTCCTCGACGTCCAGTTGATCCCGCCCTGTACCCCGTTCTGAGGCGTAACGGAAACAGATGTAGAGGCCGATCCGCTACCCACGCTGTTGACGGCCCTCACTTTCAGATCATAGGCCGTGCAATTGGTGAGGCCGGTAATGGTGAAAGAAGTATTAGTGCTTGCCGGGCTTACCGCCGTCCAGCTCGTACCGTTATTGGTGGAATACTCGTAATTCGTGATCGCAGCACCCCCATCATTTGAAGGGGCAGTGAAAGAAATATTGGCTCCCCCCACACCTGCTGAGGCGGATAGCGCAGTAGGTGCATTAGGAGTGCATGGCGTAAAGACTTCAGTAGAGGACATCGCACGATGGCCTCCCCCGTCAGACGACACCGCCACAAACAAGCCATTGCCGTAGGCAACGCCATACCAATTACTAGTCACCGCAGCCGCCTTGGCCGTCCAGGTGGTCCCATTCGTGCTCGTCATCACCCGGTTCGTGCCGTTAGATGACACCGCGACAAACAATCCATTACCGTAGGTGACGCTTTGCCAAGGATTACTCTCCGCAGCACTCCTCGACATCCACGTGGTCCCATTCGTGCTCGTCATCACCTGGTTCGTGCCGTTAGATGACACCGCGACAAACAATCCATTACCGTAGGTGACGCTGGTCCAGTTATTATCCGCCGCGGATGTCTGCGACGTCCAGTCGGTCCCATTCGGGCTCGTCATGACCCGGTTACCAGCAGCAGAACCATTCCACGCAACCGCTACAAACAAACCATTGCCGTAAGTGACACTGGACCAATCATAAGCCTTCGCAGCCGTCCTCGACGTCCACGTGGACCCATCCGGACTTGTCATGACCGAGCCATTGCCCGCCACCGCCACAAATACCCCGTTGCCGTAGGTGACGCCACCCCAGTTATTACTACCACCCCCTGAATTCGACGTCCACGTGATCCCATCCGGGCTCGTCATCACCCGGTTGCCCGAACCATTGTTCGCCACCGCCACAAACAAACCTTTACCGTAGGTGACGCTGGTCCAGGTATTATCTCCCGTAGAATTACTTGACGTCCAGCTGATCCCATCAGAGCTCGTCATCACCTTGCTGCCTTGGCCACTCCACGGGGTCGCCACAAACACCCCATTACCGTAGGTGACGCTGCGCCAGTTATTCGTCCCCGCATGGGCCCTCGATGTCCAGTTGATACCACCCGATTGGCCATTACGCGGAGTAACGGAAACAGCTGAAGAGGCCGTTCCGCTGCCAGCACTGTTGACCGCCCTCACTTTCACATCATAGGCCGTGCAACTGGTAAGGCCGGTAATGGTGAAAGTTCTATCGGTGCGTGCAGGCTCTAACGCCGTCCAGCTGCTACCATTATTCGTGGAATACTCGTAATTCGTGATCGTAGCACCCCCATTACTGGAAGGGACCGTGAAGGATATATGAGCTGAATTCACACCACCTGTGGCTGTTACGGAAGTTGGCGCATTGGGAGGGGTTTGAGCCCTTGCCTGCATGATCATTCCGGATGATGCGATCAGCAATGCCATCAGCAGTTGGAAAATAGGCTGCCTGGGCGTGCGCAAGGAGCGGCTTGTTACGGTTTTTTGCGACTTATTCATCATTTCGTGGGTATTGGGGCAATGTTTATGGGTACCGAAGTATGTTATTGTTCTTTTACAAAGCGGGGTATTCAGGTCTACCATCAGATCAGCGCACTAAAGGGCACACTACTAGGGTTCATGATCCTAAAAAACCCTACTTGGTGGCCCAAACTTAGATGTGAACCTTATCCCAAAACATCGATGTACAAAATGGGAAATCCCATTTTGAAGAAATAGGAAAAGAAAGTGTTTCTTTACCACCAGTTCCCGGAACCCGCCCAGCACTTTTGGCTGTGTCATATCCTCCAGGATACTTCGATCAAAGAAGTGGCTTGTATGATGCAGGTACACCAGACCGGTGGCCAGAGATCGGCCCTCAGTATGAATAATTCAACCTTGGAAGACTTTAATCACTAGATGTAAGATGGTCCTATTTCTCTCATTGTTGAGTATGGTACTGGCCTTGATCATGTTGCGGTATAATTGGAAGATCAATCGTAATACCCTCTTCCTGTCGCTGCTGATCATATTGATCGCGTCAGCCCAGACACGTCATTACCTGATGCTGCATTCCACCGATCCTTTCTGGCTGGCTTTGCTGATCAACAGCCCGACCGCACTCTGGAGCATGACCGGCGCCTGCCTCTTCTTTTACGTAAGAAGCGTGTTGACGGACAGGATGGTCTTCCGGACATCGGATCTGCTGCATACCATCCCATTCTGGTTTAATTTGGTCGGAACCCTGCCCTACATTTTCACCCCGTTCTCTTACAAGATCGAGGTCGCGAATTTGTTCATCCATAATATGGAGGCCGCCAAGGAGGTACGCTTCAACTGGCTGCTCAACAATGAATGGAACCTCTTGTCACGGCATGCGATCCAGATTGCCTATGCGATCGCCTGCCTTTGGATGCTGGCCAGCTTCCGGCGGCGCCGAAGGCTCGACCCCAACAGGCCCATGGTGCAAGGTGGTATGATCTATAAATGGCTGCTGGCCGTATCCGCCTTCGTATTACTGACGGGCCTTTACTATTTCTTAGGCAACTACTTCTATTTCAGAAGCCCGTCATTGGAACGGGAAATGGTATCGCACTACCGCGAGCTGTATATCAGCGGGGGATTGCTGACCTGCATCCCCTCCCTGGTGCTGGCATTCCCGGAGCTCCTATATGGCATTCCCCGGAGTCGGGAAGCCGCGGCAGGGCTCCAAGCCCTGTCCGTATCCTCGGTACATGATCCGGAGACGGTCTCCGGGAAGGAACCTGCTTCACCGGATGCATCGACCGATACCCCTGATCTTCCGATGGCTGCGGAAGAGGACCCCTTCGGAAAACTGGGCCAGCGGGTACTAGACTTCATGGAGCGAGAAAAGCCATTTCTGAATCCGAACTTTTCCATGGATGATCTGGCGGAGATGCTCGCCGTACCAAAGCACCATTTGTACTATTGCTTTAAAAACATCCTGAAAACAAAATTTGTGAACCTGCGCAATGAGTATCGGGTCAGGGATGTGAAAAGACGCCTGCTGGAAGCAGACCTCAAAGAAACGACGCTGGAAGCGATTGGCAGCGCATGCGGATTCGCCTCTCAATCCGCATTCTACCGGATCTTCACGGAGCATACGGGTTGTTCGCCGGGAGAGTACATCAAAAAACAAAGGGGAGAGGTGTAACTGCTTTTTTACTTCGTGCCCCGGCGGTAAAGGCATATCGATCATGGGAGCAGAAAGGACTCCATGTTTTCCGGATCGACGACCTGAAATGAACTGCCCGGGTATGCGTTCAGGAAAGCATGAGGCGTTTTGGTCTTTGCCTTGCTGTTCCATTTGAATTCATAGGCATGTAGAACACCGTCCGCTTCTTCCAGATAATCTATCTCTGCCTGCTCCCTGGTGCGCCAGTACCAGTCATTGACCCAATGCTGATGATGCTCAAGGAATTTTTTCCGTTCAGCAATGATGAAATTTTCCCATAGGGCACCCACATCCAGACGCCCCTCCAACTGTCCGAAATGGGCAATGACGGCGTTTCGAATGCCATTATCATAAAAATAGATCTTCCTGCTTTTTTTCAGTTCCGACCTGAGATTTCGGCTGAAAGAACCCAGCCGGAAAACGATGTAGGCCTGTTCCAGGACCGAGATATATTTTTCAACCGTCTTTGCATCCAGCCCTGTCAGTGAAGACAGTTCATTATAGGATACCTGCGACCCGATCTGATAAGCCAGCGCCTGCAATAATTTGATGAGACCATCCGGTTTGCTGATCTGATCGAGCAACAGGATGTCTTTGTAGAGAAAGCTGTCAGACAATTGTTTCAGGATCTCCTGTTCAGAACCCGGATGGGTTACGACTTCCGGATAATATCCAAATACCATGCGATGCCGGAGTGATCTTTTCTCTTCCAGGAGTCCGTGGTGGGCCACCATTTCCCCGAAGGAAATTGGATACATTCTACATTCCCATTTTCTGCCAGTCAACGGCTCATTGAGGCGATTGGCCAATTCGAAGGCTGAACTGCCCGTCGCCACCAACTGAATATCGGGAAGCTGGTCGGTGATGAGTTTCAATCTCAAGCCGATGTCTTGTATCCGCTGTGCTTCGTCGAGTATGATGGTTGAGTTTCTTCCGAAATAGAGTTTCAACCGGGAAGATGAACTATGTCGGAACAATTCCTGAACATCCCTTTCATCTCCGTTCAGCCAAAGGACATTGGGGACATCTGCAAATATTCTTTTGAGCAAAGTGGTCTTACCCACCTGGCGTGCTCCCATGATGATGATGGCCTTACCGGTGCCCAGCCTTGCTTTAATGACGCCTTCCAGCGTTCGTTTGATGACCGCTTGCATGAAGGCTAAAATACCACTTTTTCGGAATTCATTCCCGAATTGTGGTAACTTTTCAGGAATTCATTCCGGAATTATTGGAATTTTCCCCATTTTATTTCCATCGTTCCTTCGTTTCATTGCGGTAAAGCCTCCGCCCGGCGCAGGTACTGCTTATCAAGGCAGATCCGGAGAATATGCAAGGTCATTATCCCCGATCAGAAGGATCATTATCTTCTTTGATCGATCCTGAAACATCCTCAACATTTCTGATGACGGCATCCATCGTCTTTGGATCAGCGATGAAATCCTCGTACGTCATTGTCTCAGTGTAAGCCACTATCTTTTGGCAACTTTGAAGTATATCATCAACCAGGAGTGCCGGGCTTCGTTTAGACATAGGCGATCTCCGCTTCGATGGACTTTAAATATGGTGGTTTGATGCCCTTCCGGGAAACCAGATCTACCCGGGTGGCCAGCTTACCCTCAATGAAATCTGCCAGGTCTATGAACTCGATGCCAACCTGTTGGCTGAAATCGACGATGATGTCGATGTCGCTGTCCGGTTGCTGATCCCCGCGTGCATAGGAACCGAAAACCCCGATGGCACGAACATGAAATCTCCGTTGGAGTTCCGGCTTGATGTCGGAGAGTACCTGCTTTATGGATGCCAAGTCCTTCATGAATGGGTCCTGTGAGGATGTGAACGAATGTACGACACATGCTCATACAAGATAGCAATACAGCGCGGAAATGCAATCCCTTCATTTGCTTTGCTCCTTCGTGCCCTTGCGGTAAAGCCTCCGCCCCGCGTAGGCGGCGCCCGCTGCCAGCAGCAGCGAGAGCCCCCCGTCGACAGGTACGGTGCCGTCTCCGTCGGCTGGGTCGTCCTGGGAGAGGGCGTTGAGACTGAGTGTGAGCAGGAGTATGGTTATGAGCTTTTTCATGTTCTGAGATTTTGAGCGTCCAGCGCAGAGAAAGGAGAAAAGGAGAAAAGTTTAAGAACATCCTCTGCGGATCTCCTTTTCTCCTTTCTCTGTGCTCCAATTCTACTAGTCTACTACCAGGCGGAGCGTTTCTTTGGGTTGTTT
>CAJBZC010000250.1 GCA_903959965.1 uncultured bacterium | reverse complement strand
TATGGAGCGTGAAAATCCTGATGTGATACGGGGGTCAAGCAACAAATACCAGAATTGGGAGGTTGTTGATCCGGAGAAATGGGTTCCCGACAATTATGTATGTATCCGAGTTGACTCACGCGGAGCAGGGAGATCGCCGGGCTTTATGGATCATAACAATGCGCGCGAGACCCGAGATATTCATTTGTGTATTGAGTGGGCGGCTAAGCAAAAATGGAGTAACGGGCGCGTTGGCATGAATGGCATTTCTTATTATGGAAGCAACCAATGGCGAGCTGCGGCAAGTAAGCCAAAGCATTTGGCTGCTATCTGCTCATGGGAAGGCTGGAACGATAACTACCGAGAATCAAGTCGTCATGGTGGAATTGCCTGTTCTTTTAGAAAAAATTGGATGGAGATGCAAGTCAAAACAGTTCAGCATGGTGTAGGCGACAGGGGTAAGAAAAGTGCTGTTACCGGAGAAACTGTCTGCGGTCCAGAAACCCTGCCTGAAGCTGAGCTACGCAAGAATGTAGACGATGTCTGGAAGCGCGTCATGGATAACGAGATGATCTGTGACTGGTATGAGGAGCGTACCGCAAACTTGGATAAAGTAGATATACCGGTTTTAAGTGCTGCTAATTGGGGGGGTCAAGGGCTTCATACGCGCGGCAACTTTGAAGGTTTTGTGCGCTCAAAATCGAAGAATAAGTGGTTGGAGGTTCACGGTGGCTCACATTGGGCACCTTTTTATACAGATTATGGCCTTGCTTTGCAGAAGAAATTTTTTGACTTTTATCTCAAAGGCAAAAAAAATGGCTGGAATAAAACACCACCGGTTTCTCTTTTGGTTAGAAGCCCTGGGGAAAAATTTACCCTGCGCAATGAAAATGAATGGCCGCTGAAGAGAACTCAATGGACGTCTTTATATCTTGACCCTAGCCAGAAAACAGTTTCTCAAGTGCCTTTAAAACAAGAGGCAACAATTCAATATGACATGATGGGTAATGGCGTCACATTCGCCTTCCCGCCACAGACTCAAGAAGTTGAGTTAACTGGTCCGATGGCTCTGAAGTTATTTATCTCTTCATCAACTGTTGATGCCGATATTTTTGCTATCGTGCGCGTGTTTGATCCTAAGGGTAAGGAAGTGTTATTTCATGGGGCGCTTGATCCAAAGACTCCGATTGCACAGGGTTGGCTTAGGGCCTCCCATCGTAAGTTGGATAAGAAGAAAAGCTTGCCTTATCGACCTTGGCATAGTCATGATGAAAAGCAGCCCTTAACTCCGGGTGAGATCTATGAATTAGATGTAGAGATTTGGCCTACCTGTATTGTTGTTCCCAAGGGTTACAGTATTGCCCTCTCAATCCGAGGTCGTGATTATGAGCATGATGATGCCGCAGCTGTGTTATCGAACATGAAGCACCCTATGAAAGGTTGTGGGCCGTTCACGCATGATGATGAGCAGGATCGACCACCAGCGATTTTTGGAGGTAAGGTCACTTTACATATGGGTCCAAAGCATCAGGCAAGACTATTAGTGCCGGTTATTCCAAAGAAAAAATAATTTTTAACAAGGCGAGGGGGCTTTATGAACTATTGTTTGAGAAAGTATTCATCAGCTACAGTTTTTGCATTATTGATTGGCCTGTTTAGTCAATTTGTCTGCGCGCAAACTGGGTCATATCCTAATCGGCCAATCAAAATTATTATTCCGTTTCCGCCTGGTAATACCACTGACATCATGACGCGTTTGATTGCTCCTAAATTGCAGGAAAGTTTGGGTCAAGCGATTGTTGTTGAGAACAAGCCTGGCGGAGCAGGCATAGTAGGCATGGATTTTGTAGCTAAATCTAAGCCTGATGGATACACGATCGTCGCTTCACAGGGCGGCAATATGGTGGTGTTGCCGCATACCAATAAAAGCGTATCTTATAACCCCCTCAATGACTTCAGCTCCATCGCCCTATCTACCTTAAATTATCAGGTCATTACGGCGAGCAATCAAGCGCCGTTTAAAACCTTCCCTCAAATGGTTGAGTGGGCTAAAGCTAATCCAGGGAAGATGACGGTAGCTTCAAATGGTGAGGGAGGATTCCCACATCTTGTTTTTGAAAGTCTCGCTAAAAATGCAGGTTTTACATTTACACATGTACCTTATAAAGGCACTGCGCAGATTGTCACGGATATGATTGGCGGTCAGGTGATGGCTTCTGTCGATGGAGTGAGCGGTCCCGCGCCACATATTCGCTCCGGAGCAATTCGTTTGCTGGCGATCACAAATAAAACAAAAGTTCCCGAGTGGCCAAATACTCCAACAGTATCTGAGACTGTTCCAGGCTGGACTTCGAATGGTTGGTTTGGATATTCAGGGCCTGCAGGGATGAGTAAGGATGTTGTACAAAAGCTGAATGTTGAGATTAATCGAGCAATGAATTCTCCTGAAGTACTCGAGAAGCTCAAGTCTTACGGATTGGAAGTCATTTCAGAGCCACCGGAATACTATGATCGAGTACTGAAGGCGGATTATGAGCGCTATGGTAAGTTAGTTAAAGAGATTGGCTACGAGCCTCGTTAAAATTGTGATTGTGCTGCTAGCTGTTTTAAACCTCAATATAAGTGAATTTTTATGACTACTGGAACGCCTGGAAAGTACGAACCCTTTGGGTGGCATCATTGGCCTGATCATTTTTTTATGTCTTATCAGTTCAGGCGTTCCCTGGGTGAAACTCAAGAGGGTGGCGGCGCAGTCAGTGAATGT
>CAJBZC010000249.1 GCA_903959965.1 uncultured bacterium | reverse complement strand
TGATGATCTTTTGCCCTTCGGCTACAATCCGTTGTTCATGGCTTTTAAGCTCACGACTGACGGGGTCGATCACCATGTACTCCTCTTCAACGCCGAGGGTGAAATGCTTGTAATTGATGGATCCCATGGTTAACGGTATGATTAATCTGATCAAATGAGTGACTGTCTGTTCACGCTGTGGGCAAGATATTTGCCCCAGGTTAGGTTGTCTGTACCTGATTTTTGTGTCCGTGCGCGTTCAATCGCATAATTGGCCATGGTTTCCACCACCCACTCAAAATTCTCATCACCCACGCTCTTCAAATCTGCGTCTGGGGCGGGATTGCAGAAGTCTATCGCATAAGGAACCCCGTCTCGTACGGCGAGTTCGACGGTGTTGAAGTCGTATCCCAGGTATTGGTTGATGCGCAGTACGATCTCCTCCATTTGTTTCATGCGCTCGGGACTCGGACGATGTTCCGCCACATACCGCAGGTGATGTGGATTGCGGGGCTCGTATGGCATGATCCTTACATGCTTTCCTCCGATGCAATAGCAGCGATAGTATTCATCAAAAACGATTTCTTCCTGCAGCAGCATGACGAGCTGACCGGTCTCCGTATGCTTTTCGAAGAACTCCTCCATCGACTCCAGCCGGTACACGTTTTTCCAGCCTCCGCCGGCGAAGGGCTTCATGTAGGCCGGAAATCCCACGTATTCAACAATACCTTTCCAATCCAGCGGATAGGCCAGGTTGGAGAAAGAAGCATCCGATGTGTCTTCAGGGAGTTCGCGGGAAGGAAGGATCACGGTTTTCGGAACCGGAACTCCAATTTTGGTAGCCAGTGCGTTGTTGAAGAATTTCTCGTCTGCACTCCACCAGAAAGGGTTGTTGATGACTGCCGTGCCACATAGGGCCGCATTTTTCAGAAAGGCGCGGTAGAAGGGTACATCTTGTGAGATGCGATCGACAATGACGGCATAGCCGCTCTCCACACCCTGGGCGACTTTGTCGATCCGGACCGGTTCCGCCATGATGCCTTCTTCGGCCTTTTGGTTGATGCGTGCAACGAAGGCTTCGGGAAATGAACGTTCCTTTCCGTGGAGAATTCCGATCTTCTTCATGGTCGCTGATTTGAATGATTGATGACAGGGTGGGAAAGAGATTCCCGATGTTTGCTGTAAATTCGGAAAAAAACATCCCGAGTTCGCATCAAGCCCTGTTTTTTTTTATACATACATCTTGATGGCACCAGATGCAGGCAGTGGGGACAATAATCCACTAACTTTAGCATTTTAACTTAGATGCCGTCGGATCCACATAATGCACTCCCTTCAGTCTATAAAGTCGAAACCCACCGACTCAGCTCTGTTTCCCTCGGGCGGGAGGTGACCATAGATCTGTATCTCCCCCCGGCCATGGATCGACCTGGCCTGGTCAGTCTGTTGTTGATCAATGACGGACAGGATCTGGCGTCCATGCCCTTTGTTGAGATGCTCGACGGTTTGTCAGAAATCAGCAGCATTCGCCCGCTCTGTTGCATTGGCATACATGCGGGCCCGGACCGTAAGATGGAATATGGAACGGCGGGCATTCCGGATTACATGGGACGCGGTGCTCAGGCTGGAAATTATAGCCGTTTTGTTTTGAAAGAGTTATTGCCTTTCATTCGTCGGCGTACCTCCAGTCATCATTTTCGGGATAAATCCATCTGTGGCTTTTCTTTAGGAGGTTTGTCAGCCCTGGACATCGCCTGGTGTCATGCCCATGAATTCAGGCACGTTGGCGTTTTCAGTGGCGCTCTGTGGTGGAGGAGCCGGGCCCTGGATGATGATTACCGGGAGGAACGCGACAGGATCATTCATGACCGGATCCGGAGGGGAGGAGACTTTCCCTGGTTGAAATTTTTTTTCGAGGCCGGCATGCTGGATGAAACAGCGGATAGGAATAATAATGGCATCATCGACTCGGTGGATGACACCCGGGATCTGATAGAAATCCTCCAGTCAAAAGGGTATAAATCAGAACGTGATATCCGATACCGCGAACTTGTGGACGGACGGCACGATGTTGCTACATGGGCCCGATGTTTCCCTGATTTTCTGCGTTGGGCTTTCGCCCCCGGGGCATGAAAAAAGCCGACTGTGGAGCCGGCTTTTTTTAGAGATCGTGAAAATATTACTGGCTGACGTTGAATACAATCTCTGCATTCTCCCATTTCAGGGTAACCTTTCCGTTGTTGATCGCATAGGTCAGTTTCTCTGTCAGCGTAGCTGATGATCCTCCCTTCACTTTGACCCTCAGGGCGTCATCTTCCTGCTTGTAGCGATATGATCCCCACTGGTTCCAGGTTTTGCTGAAGACGATCGTCCATTCGGTTTCACCGGGGATGGTAAACAGACCATATTTGCCTTTGGGCAGCGGCTGGCCTTCCACTTTCACGTCGCTATCGATCTCAAAGATGGTGGCTTCATTGGCACCGGCCCTCCAGATTTTTCCGTAGGGAACCAGGTCGCCAAAGATTTTGCGGCCCTTTACGGAAGGAGCGCTGTAGTTGATCGTGATGGTGGCATTGCCGGCTTTTCCGGTGATCTGCGTGGGGGGGCTGGGGCGGTTTTCCTTATTTTCCTGGGCGCAGGAAATGAATCCGGCCGACAGGAATAGAGAAAACATCATGATGGTAATCTGTTTCATGTGTTCGATTTGTTACTATACAATATAGACTGATTTTTTGTTCTTTCGGTTGCAATCTGTGCTGGGATGGTTATTAGATGATGCTATCATATTTGCATCTCAGATGGGCTGCGCAGGTTGAAGGCAGCGTTTATACATTTGTACGGTGTTTTCGAGTCCGTAATACAATGCGTCGCAAATCAGCGCATGTCCTATGCTCACTTCATCCAGCCAGGGTATAGACCTGGAAAAATAGGCGAGATTTTCCAAACTCAGATCGTGGCCGGCATTTAGTCCCAGTCCCAGCCTCTTAGCCTCCAGTGAAGCTTCCGCATATGGTCGGATGGCTTCGGCAGGATCAAGGGTAAATTGTCGGGCATAGGCCTCCGTGTAGAGTTCGATCCGATCAGTACCTGTGTCAACGGCTCCGGCCACCATGGCAGGATCGGGATCACAGAATATGGATACGCGGATACCGGCTTCCTTGAAGAGGGCAACCATATCTCTCAGATAATCCCGGTGAACGATCGTATTCCATCCATGATCGGAGGTGATCTGTCCTTCGGCATCCGGAACAAGTGTTACCTGGTGGGGGCGGACTTCCAGCACCAGGTCCACGAATTTTGGTTCCCTGCAGTTTCCCTCGATGTTAAATTCGGTGGTGACAACCGCGTTGAGGTCACGAACATCCTGATAACGGACATGTCGCTCATCCGGCCGTGGATGTACGGTTACCCCGTCTGCTCCAAAACGTTGCACGTCGATGGCGGCCTTAATTAGATCCGGACTGTTTCCGCCGCGACTATTGCGCAGGGTGGCGATCTTATTGATGTTCACCGAGAGTTTTGTCATGTTGATTTGTTGATCCTTCTATACTGTTAAAGAGTAGGAGTGCAAAGATAATCAGCGCCGTTCAGCTAAGCATATATCGAAATCAGTTGATGTATAAATGAAAGAACCCCGGTCGATCTGGCCGGGGTTCTGATAAAATAAATGTGAGCAGTATCAATAGCGATAGTGTTCCGGCTTGAAAGGGCCATCCTTCTTCACACCGAGGTATTCTTCCTGTTCTGTGGTTAATTCCTCCAGAACCACACCGATCTTGGAGAGGTGCAGGCGGGCCACCTTCTCGTCGAGATGCTTCGGCAACACATACACTTTGTTTTCGTAGTTCTGGTGGTTGTTCCACAACTCGATCTGGGCAAGGGTCTGATTGGTGAAGGAATTACTCATCACGAAGCTTGGGTGACCGGTTGCGCAGCCCAGGTTGACCAGTCGACCTTCTGCGAGCAGGATGATCTCCTTGCCATCAATATCATAAAGATCTACCTGAGGCTTGATGGTGTCCTTGGTATGTCCGTAGTGCTGGTTCAACCAGGCCACATCGATCTCGATGTCGAAATGTCCGATGTTGCAGACGATGGTCTTGTCTTTCATCGCCCGGAAATGCTTGTCCGTGATGAGGTCGCGGCAACCGGAGGCGGTGACCACGATGTCGGCTTCCCCGACGGCGTCGATCATCCTTTTTACTTCATAACCATCCATCGCGGCCTGCAGGGCGCAGATCGGGTCGATCTCAGTGACGATGACGCGGCAACCTGCTCCGGAGAGCGAAGCAGCGGAACCTTTGCCTACATCGCCGTAACCACCTACAACGGCCACTTTACCGGCCAGCATAACGTCGGTTGCGCGGCGGATCGAATCCACCAGGGATTCCTTACAGCCGTATTTGTTGTCGAACTTCGACTTGGTTACGGAGTCATTTACGTTGATCGCCGGCATAGGCAGGGTGCCTTTGGCTACGCGCTCATAAAGGCGATGTACGCCGGTGGTGGTCTCTTCGGAGATGCCCTTTACATTGCCGACCAGTTCGGGATATTTGTCCAGGACCATGTTGGTCAGATCACCACCGTCGTCCAGGATCATATTCAGGGGACGATCGGCGCCGCCGAAGAACAGGGTCTGTTCGATGCACCAATCGGCCTCCTCGTTGGTTTGACCTTTCCATGCGAATACTCCGATGCCGGCGGCAGCGATCGCGGCAGCGGCATGGTCTTGCGTGGAGAAGATGTTACAAGAACTCCATTTCACTTCAGCACCGAGCGCAACGAGCGTTTCGATGAGCACGGCAGTCTGTATCGTCATATGCAGGCAGCCGGCTACGCGGGCGCCTTTCAGCGGTTGCTGTGCCCCGTATTCAGTGCGGAGGGCCATCAGACCGGGCATTTCTGCTTCAGCGAGACGGATTTCCTTGCGGCCCCATTCTGCGAGGCTGATATCTTTCACCTTGTAGGGCAGGGCAAAATCGATGTTCGGGAGTGCTGTCATGGACATAAAGTGTCGTTAATTTTTTGCAAAATTAATCAAATAAAAGGGGGTGGCAAATTTTATGAGCCGTTCTTCGGAATTGTATTTCAGATGGTTGGAGCGATTCGGTGAAAATTACAAGGTTGCGAGTCATCTCAACCAGCCCCCAAATCCTGCGATTCACGCTCATGCCATTGTCTGGAGGTTTGCATATGTACCCGGATGGCTTTCCTGGAGAGCTTTACAGCCACGACATAGGATGCGATGGCTCCTCCGAACAACAGCAGACCTGACACCTGTTCGGCCACCACTTTGTTTTCCTGAAGGAAGAGGAAAAAGTCGAAACATCCGTGAAAGAAAGTGGCGGCAAGAACCCCTCTTAAAAGATACGACCGCTTTTCGATCTGTTTGAACCTGGCCATGCCGAGATAGTACCCCATCAATACCGCGAACGAGGCATGGGCAGGTACCGATAGAAACATCCTTATGATGGCGGTGGCTAATCCGTGCTCCATGACATACAGGATGTTCTCCAGGGTGGCGAAACCCATGCTGACCATAACTGCGTAAACAATGCCATCGAAGGGCTCATCGAATTCGGGTTTTGGAAAAGCATATTTTTTGACCATCAGATACTTGCACCATTCTTCCGTGAAACCCACGATCAGAAAGGCTTTCAGCGCAATGAACAGGATGCTTTGAGATCCGTTGTCTCCTGTGATGGTCAGCGCAACTGATTCGATGATACCCGCCAACATTGCACTGATCATGCCAAGAAAGAAACTAATGATCACGTGCTTGCGGGGTTCCCGGTTATATTCATCCTTGAAGAAGAAATAGAGGCTGATGGCGATGCCGGGGGCAATGGATAGAGCGAACAGTACCATCTGTGGGGTTGTTGTGCGACTTGAAATGGTAATCCGATGAATGCGTAACTTCGAAAATACCTGAAAATTCTTACTGCGCATGGATTTCGGTCGACTTTTCATCTTTCCAATGCTGATCCTTCCTGCCCTGGTATCCGCCCAGCGTTTCGGAGGAAACCCTCCGTCTCAGCGCTGGCTGCAAACAGGTTCGGATACGGTAAAGATCTTGTATCCCAAAGGAGCGGACAGTCTGGCAGAACGGGTGTCAAGGATCACGCATCAAGTGGCAATGTCCAATCCAATGCCATTGGGGAATGAGGTGCGGGGCATAAACATCCTCTTACAATCCCGGCCACTGGTATCGAAT
>CAJBZC010000248.1 GCA_903959965.1 uncultured bacterium | reverse complement strand
TGGCTCCGGGCTATTCAAATGCGATGCCCAGGTACAGCATCAAGAATCCCAACAGTTCGTTCATGGCGGTGTCTCCCGATGGGAAATATATGTACTCTGTGCGAGAGGAAGGGAAGGGGAATTCTGCGTTGTCTGCATTTCAGCGGACCGAGAAAGGAGAATATGTATTGATGAACGCAGAAACCGTCGAGGGAGCAGGCCCCTGTCATGTCGCCTACCATGCTTCTACCGGCGCCGTTTATGTGGCGAATTACGGATCGGGATCGCTCAGTGTCTTCAAGACTTCCGCTGGTCGTTTATTGCCACTGGCTCAGCATATCCGATACACTGGAAGTGGTCCGGATAAATCCCGTCAGGAGGCGCCTCATGCACATCAGGTGGCGATTTCTCCGGATCAGAAGTACATTTTTGTCAACGACCTGGGTACAGACAGAATTCATCGTCATACGGTCCGTACTGACGGCACCGTTGAAGAAGTACCGGTGGATGTTCGTGTGACACCCGGCGCAGGACCTCGTCACATGACTTTCAACGCTAAGGGTGACCGTGCTTATCTCATCAACGAAATGAGCGGTATGGTGGATGTATTTCGAGTGGCATATGGCAATCTGATGCGTATGCAGTCTGTGCTGGCGGATACGTCAAAAGCGGCATCCAAGGGAAGCGGCGATATCCATCTCTCCCCCAATGGCAGATGGCTGATCGCATCCAACCGCGTCAGTTCCAATCAGGTGGTCGTTTTTGCTGTGCAGGCTGATGGTTCATTGAAAAAAGTATTGCATCAGGATGTTGCCCGTCGTCCCCGTAATTTTAATTTTACGCCTGACGGCAGGTATGTACTTGTTGCCAGTCAGGAGGAGAATCGTGTCCAGGTTTTTTCCTTCAATGATGCGAATGGCAATATGGAAGATACAAAAATGGACATCGCGGTAAAAATGCCGGTATGCCTGATCTTTCTCCCGGGCAAGCCTCGTGTTGACCCGGAAGAGCGCATTCGTTCATTGGGTATTCAGTTGATTCCGCCCACTGCACCGATCGCGAATTATGTCAAGGCCGTTCGCACGGGTAATCTGATCTTCCTGTCGGGGCACGGACCAGACAAGCCTGAAGGCGGACAGATCTTCGGAAAATTAGGAAAGGATCTCACAGTGGAGCAGGGCCAGGCGGCTGCGCGTCTGACCGTTATTTCTTTGATATCCACACTCAAGGCATATGTTGGTGATTTGAATCGGGTCAAGCGGGTAGTGAAAGTGATGGGACTGGTGAATTGTGCGGACGGTTTTGGTCAGCAACCGGCCGTTATGAACGGTTGTTCCAATTTGTTGGTGGACATCTTTGGCGACAAGGGAAAACATGCTCGTACTTCAGTAGGAGTGAATGCCCTGCCCAATAACATTGCTGTGGAAATCGAGATGGTGGTTGAAGTGGAATGATGACGACCGTCGGATTCTAGAATGTGGCCTTGTACCTCATCACCAGGTCTAATTTTTGTTTTCCGGTTCCTATTGTGACGGGATTTAAACCTCCGTTACCATCCATGCCGCTGGCGTGCAGCAGACCGTTCTCTATTATGAAAACGCTGTATTGTCCTGAAGGAAGTTCTGCCTGGTAGAACCCATCCGCGTCCGTTGTGATCTCTCTGATCATCGGAGTGTTTACTTGTTGGAAGAAGCCGGGTTTTGCCACAGCAGCTACAGCATCCTGTGAGCGGGTATAGGTGTGAATTCTCAGGGTCCTGTTGACAGGGCAGTGGGTGCATGTGCTTGTCGCAGGAAGAATGACGGGCATGCAATTTCCTTCCATGGACGAAACGGTGCCATGTATGCCATTACTGATCACTGGTTTGATTGAATTTCTCGTATATGTAGCATTTATATCACAATTAAGCACAGGGTTTGTTGATTCGGTGGCCTTATCGCAACCGGTGAGGAGGCTGCACATAAGGAATATGGAAGAGATTCTTGACATTGTATGTGTATTTTAACTATTGACAGTATTCTTGCCTGGAACGTTGCATATGTCGCTGATCCGGTGATTTTTTTGAATTTTCTTTGGGAAATTAATCCTCTTTCCTATATTTGCACTCCAAACGGGGGAGTTTAGCTCAGCTGGTTCAGAGCATCTGCCTTACAAGCAGAGGGTCG
>CAJBZC010000247.1 GCA_903959965.1 uncultured bacterium | reverse complement strand
GGACTGTAATACTGATTGGACGAGGCAATGGAGAATTTCGCCCCCTGATAATCGTATGCGTAGGTATGCGCCATGCTGTCCCAGCGCTGGATGACAGTGCGACCTTTTCTATCAAGGAGCGTGCGCTGAGCAGGAGATACGCCGATTTCCTTCAACAATGAAAAGCAGACCTGATGAAAGAGCATATCGTTCCGATTGACGCCGCCGAGCAGCGGATCGATGTAACGTTCTTCGAGCAGGTCGCGACCGAAAACACGGTTGTAATCACGGCTGTGGGCCCCGGCCAGGTATCTTCCGCGCGGATCGTAGTGCGAGAAGATATCTGTCAGGAGAAAATCGACCGCATCGCGGGCCTGCTTACGCATGCGCGGATCCTGTGCAAACCGCTGGATCAGCAGGAGGGATTCCAGGTCCACACCGAGGTAGGTGGGACTGTCGTATTCCCGGTTTCCATATCGCGCCACGTGATCGATCCAGGTATCCATCAGGGTGCGGGCCTCTTCGATCAGCACTCGATCCTGATAGAGTTGACCCAGGACAAGCATGTTCCAGATCCGCATCACGTAGATGTTGGTATAGGATATACGGATGGGCTGGCGCCTCATCCCGGAAATGGCATACCCGAAGATCTCGTCCAGCAGGGCCCGACTGGCGGGTGAAAGACGGTCGTCGAACAGCACGCGGATCAGGGCGCCGTATTGCACACAGAACTGCACGTTGTTACCATCGCCGACATCTCCACCGGTTTCGTGCCAGCCCCAGTACATGTTGCCGAAAGAGGCGGCAGCGGAGTCGGTGATGACCCTCGACTTGAGTTTTCCGAGCAACCATTCGACATCTTTATCCTCCAGGAAACCTGCATCAAGGGCATCGAGCAGGAAGAGATAGCCGTCGCGCACACCCACCCTTGGAGGGTCTTGTTTGAAACCCTCCCATTGGTCACGCAGCATGGCGAGGCGACGAGTCTCAGAGGCCACGGCAGGGACTTGAAAGGCAGGGCTGCCCCAACTGGTGATGGCTGACTTGACGGGACGGGTGCGCAGCAGCACCACGCCATGATAAGGGATGCGGAATGTATGCTTACCAGTAACTGGCGCCAGATCGCGCTGACGCCATACATCACGTAAAACAACCGGGTCGTTGATGCCAATGGATCTGAGGTCAACTACATGATCGACCGGCGCTTCATCTCCCCAGCGGAAATGGGATTGCGGGGTTTCTCCATAAAAGGCTGTGTTGAAGAGTCCGATCACAAAAGATCCGTCCTCCATCTGTTTGACCCAGGTCTCCACCCCTTTGTCGGTCCGCACTTTGCGGGCGGATCGCCCCAGGGGATCCTGATCGATGGCAATGACCTCGTCGTTCGTCAGGAGGCTGAGGGTGAAAGGATCGAGCTGGTCTATCGGACAGCCGATGAGCATGGGGGCAGACAACAGGGCGAACATGCTCACTTCACTATACTGCTCATCCGGTGTGAGCCTGGTCGGATGCATGGGGCTTCCGGTGGTGACATTACCAAGCACCATCATATCGGGATCATTCCAGTGGCCGGGGCCGTTGTACGGCGCCCATTTATAGAGCTGAAAGACCGTCCGGTAGAGGGCATGCCAGCTGTCGCGGATATCCGGACCGGTGCGGTGCATATTGGCGAGCCGGATCCACTCGTTCACCTGACTAAAAGGCGCAGAATTAGAGAGGCTGTAGACGATATCGCGACCTGAAGTCTTCAGGGCTTCGGACATGCGTGTGGCAGACTCGGTTTCGATGCGCCAGTCGTACTTCAGATAATCAACACCCCAGGCAGCAAACTGCCGCGCATCGGCCTGTTCGTATCGATGCTTACCTGTGTATCGATAGGCTCGTTTATTGTCACGCACGGAATCCGGGAAGGACCCGTCCAGCGTATTGGTAGAACCACCCGGAAATCCTGCATAGCTGGTGATCCAGGGCGTGGAGTACAGTCCACCCTTGAGCCCCATCTTATGAATGGTGTCGAACATCTCATGGAAGCGCGGGAACTTGGCATTCGGTTGCAGGGCCTTCTCCGGTCCCCCACGCTCACCCTGCCAGCCGTCGTCGATGTTCACGTAGGTCCAGCCATGATCCCGCAGACCGCTGTTCACCATCGACACGGCAGAGGCGATGACCTTTTCCCGATCGATATTCCTGGCCCATGAGTTCCAGCCATTCCAACCCATCGGCGGTGTAAGGGCAATGGTATCTCCGATGCGGATGCGCAGGTCGCGGGTGGCGCTACCTAATCGATTGGTCGCCGTTAGTTTGACCACGGATGTCGATCTTCGGTTAACCATGCCCGTTATGATGCCTGAAGACGGATCGATGGACAATCCCTGCGGGAGACCCTGTGCCGAGAACTTCATCGGGCGGTCTCCGGTGGCTGCAACGGCATAATGAAAGGGACTGCCGGGCCGGGCACCGAAGACCAGCGCGCCATTGATGCGGGGCTTTCGGTCAGGCGTGGGCGTTAGTATGTACTTTGACTGATCGTTTGGTACCGGCCTGGGAATTGCCTGGCCGATCATGGTGATCTCCGCTTCGGCCCAGTCTGTATACATCCGGATACTGCCGGATTCCGGGACCAGCACCAGCAATCCCAGCCGGCGGATGCCATTAAGATCCACCTTAAATGATTTCGGCTTGTCGCCTCGTCGCATATCACCGCTATAAAAAAGGATATTCCGGTCGCCAATGACATAAAAACGATGGGCTGCCGAGGGGTGTCCTCCGTCATCTACACCTACCGTTGCGGAGAAAGAAATACCCTTGCCATCGAGCTGGATGGGGAAGACGGAAGTCCCGTTGAATCCCAACCCGCGCTGATATCCAACGCCTGCCATGCGCATGGGTTCGCCACCCTGGTTGGTGCGGGAAACGACAGCGGGAATGCCTTCCGAGAATGTCTTTACGTCAAAGGAGTCGAGCCGGTGACGGGTATGTTGCTGAGCTGTGAGGATTCCGACATGGCAGCACAGCAGGGTGAAAATGAGTAGTTTTCGCATACGTGGAGGATAAAAAAATGCCAGGCCCGCACAAACGACGGCACCTGGCATTGTTAGATGATGTCAATATCAGTAGCCGGGATTCTGATCGATCCGCGGGTTGGTATTGTCGAGCATACCCTGGGGCAGCGGACGGAGCAGGTGCTTGTTGGCACTGATCTGCGGCGCACCGGCGCGTCCCCAGGCCGTCCATCCGTTGAACCTGGAAGCGCGCTCCACGAGCTTTCCGGTGCGCTTCAGCTGATACCAGCGTTCGTTACCTTCACCGAGGAATTCGCGGCCATATTCATCGAGGATCATATCGATGTTGATGTTGGCGGCGGTGGCTCGATAGGACGTTGTGTTGGTGAGCGGGTCGAGCACGTTTTGTGGATTAGTGGCCCGAAGCGGCGACTTTCCTGCGTTGCTGCCCAGGGCGCGATCCAGGATACGGTTGTAGTAAACATCGGCTGTTCCGAGTTTGGCTCCGGTAGCACCTTTCACGATCGCTTCAGCCGCCATCAGATAGAGTTCTGCAGAACGGAAGATGGGATCGTTGAAAGTGGAGAAACCATCCCCATACATGATGCCTGGTTGCCAGAACTTCCAGAACATGGGACCGCCCCATGCCATCGGATCTATCACAGGTTGTGTAGGAGTAAGTTTACCCATCCAGAAAAGATCAACGACATTCTGTACCGCATATTTTTTGGTACCGCCGGGAATGTTCTGTCCCAGTTGTGTGACATCATTCATCGGTACATTCCAGGGAAGTACCACGGCAGTGGTGTCGTTGATTACATAACTGAGGGATTTCGCCTGCGGATAGGGTTTGTTGTTGGCCAGGGAAACGGACCCATTGACGGTTGCATATGTTACGCTGTTGAAGGTCCCTTCGTAACGTACGTCCATTTGCGGATCGAAGAGGCGGTAAGCGCCCCAGGTAACACTGTGC
>CAJBZC010000246.1 GCA_903959965.1 uncultured bacterium | reverse complement strand
GATTCCATCGCATTGAAGTTGGAAACCGACCATTTCACGGGAATGGCTCCATAGAAATTCCAGGTCATGAAAGCAGAACCTGAAGCATCTCGGTTCAGCAATTTGACGATGATATTTTTCTGAACGACGATGCCATAATCCTGAGACAGGGTATCAAAGCACCAGCTCAGCAGATCTGATCCGAACGGCGCTAGTCCACGGCTGCACACCAAAGGTTCGTAGGTGACGGATTTGGGCAGATAGAATACAGAATCCGGATTACCGCCTTCTCTGATTTCTTCGACATCGATAGATGCGCCTATGCCGCTGACTTCCTGAAAATATGCATCTGAGGATCCAATACCCAGGGCATTGGCGATGCTCACCTTAAAGAGATAGGAAACAGGAGGTTCTATGCGATCCAAAGGTATTGGGATTGATGGGTCAGCGTTTCAGGCTGAAAGTAACGAATATCCTGAGAACAGATAAAGATACAAAAAAAAAGAGCGGAGGTTGTCCTCCGCTCTTGAAAGAGATGGTTGAATATCAGGCCGCCTCGATGGTAAGTCCCTCGTGAACGAAGACGATCGATTCGATCGCGGCTTCGCTGCTCTGGGAGTTCATGTCGGTGGAGGTGACCTGCTTGGGCCATGCGTTGATCATGGTCCAGGTCATCATCGGCTGGGTATCTTCGTTCAGGAGCCTGATAACCACCGTGAGGCGCTTATATGTATTCAGGCTGATCTGTGAGAGCCAGTCGTAGAAGCGGTTGTCCTTCGTGAATACGCCCTTCTTCAGGGTGATATCGGCGTATTTCTTGAGACCCGGCATCTTGATGACGGAATGGACCGGGCTGTTGCCATGACGATATTCGATCACGTCGGCTTCGATATCGAGACCGGAAACCTCCTGGAACGCGAGGTCCGTGAATTCTCCGATATCCACCGAGAAATAGAATTTAGGTAATGGCCAAAACTGGTCTTGATCTTCTCCGGTTCCAGCGGTAGGTGCTGCCATGTGCTGACGAGTTTAATTGTGATTCGGGTAATGTGCGTTTATTCAGGGTCGGGATCAGGATTTCTGCTGCTGTTGTTCGAACGTGATGACGATGAACTCTGCAGGGCGGGTGATGGCCACCTTTATGGTCATACGCAGGACGCCGTCAAGGATGTCATTCGGCGTCATCGTGGATCCCAATCCGATGGTTACAGAGAACGCATCATCCGGAGACTGTCCGGCGAGGAGCCCCGACTGCCATTGATTGACCAGGAAGTTGTTAACCGTTGCCTTCAGCGTCGACCAGGTCGTAGCATTGTTCGGTTCGAACACATAAGCTTCAGCGGCGAACTTGATGCTCTGCTCCAGGAAGGTCATCGTTCTGCGAACACTAATGTATCTCCAGTCCTGGCTGTTACCATCGAGCGTACGTGCACCCCATACGAGTACACCCTTGCCCATGAAGCTGCGGATGGCATTGACTGCCTTTCCGTTCAGCGGGAGGTTAAGTTCTTCCTGATCATCGCTGGTGATCTGTACGGCAGGAGCCACTACTGAACCCAGGGATACATTCGCCGGGGCTTTAGCTACATTGATGGAGCTGTCGACCATCGCGAAGATGCCTGCCATGCCTGCGCTAGGAGGAAGTACGTTCAGGAAGTCGGCAATATCTGCCAGGATGCCATTGAGACGGGGGCTGATGGTCTTTAAGGTCGCCTGAAGTGAACTCAGCTCAGCGGAGGTGGCGGTGGTAACCTTGGTAACCTCGGCCTTGATGGCTTCGGCACGGGCGGCGTTGATCCTGCCGGAAGCCAGGTCTGCTTCGACTTCCTGCGTAAGGTATGCAGCCAGACCGTCAAGATTGGCCACGTTGGTGAAGTCTACCTCAGAACCGCTGACGATGGTGGTTTTGACGAATGGATAATATGCAGCAGCCCACTGAAGGTGGTTAGCACCTACGCCGGAACGGAAACGGTTGATGACATCCTCGTCATCGTACGTGCGTTTCTTATCTCCGTTGTATACGTCCAGTACCGCAAAGCGATTACGCATCTCGTATCCGCAATGTTGAACCATGGCCTGTTGCAGAGAGAAACACTCAGCCTCGGAGAGAAGCACAGCTTCGGGAGCCACGAGAAGGGTGGGTTCGATATACTTCAGCAGGGTCGGCAGACCGGAATCCGTGGCCAGATCGTTGAAATCCTTGGCGTTTACACCCGAGGAATAGTCACCGATGGACACGATATAACAATCAGCTCCGCCATTTGCAAAATAGAATCTCATGGAGCTGTGGAGCAGGAATCTCGTCTCAGCGACGACTTCCAGGCTGCCATCTGTGCCCAAATTGAATGTTGTCTTGGGTGCCCCACCGAACATTTGTTCGAATTCCGCAAAGGATTTTATGCGAGTGGGGACATTCCTCAGAGACTTGGTGCCTCTGGCGGCCTTTTGCGTGTACCCGATGAAGGCGGGGATCGCAGTGGCCACAGGCACCACTGAGGAGGAGAAGGCGCTCTTTTCTTCAATGTAGACGCCCGGAGTTGCGAGAACTGTTGCCATTATTGTGATTTAGAGTTTGACAAGTAATTCCGAAAAAAACGTTTTGCTTACAGGATCGAAAACGACCATGTCTGGCTTTGGCATAGGAAGTGACCTGCGGTACTCGAAGGGGCTCACGGAGCGCTTGCGCATCACCAAGGTTCCCTGTCCCGTATAGGACTCTTTCATGGCCAAAGGTTCTAACGAATTGATCCGGAATCCTTTGGTACCGTTTCGCAGGGTAGCGGACTGAGAAGTGGTAAATGTATAAGAGTTTCTATTTATTTCAAAGTTTTCCACAAAAAATAATTTGGCACTATCAATATCCATGTCCTTCCCATGCAGAAAATAACTGAAATAAGTCTCCCGGGAACCGAATCTTATGAAATGTGTCTTTGTGCCCGCGGTATTCCAGTCCGAATACATGGGCACGATTGGATGCTGAGGATCATGCCGGAGTCTTATCAGACCCTGTATTCCATCTACATCCCGGTCCCTCATGGTATCAAAATCGACATAATTTCCCGGATGCAGTGCTCCGTCATTACCGTCCATGCTTTCGAAAATATGGAATTGCCCGGATCGGTATGGGATATCCGTAAAGTTGAGGAACTGCGGGTTGGTGACCCTGAATTGAAATTCAAAGATCTCTGGTTGCTGAAAGATCGGGGTGGTATAGTCGCGGTTATTGTCGGCGGCGAGCAAGAACCCATCGCTCTCCCCTCGAAAAAGCAGTCCGAACCCCCTCAACTTTGCGGCGGTCTCCGGTGTAGGTGAGATCTCAAGATCCCTGCACCTGAGATTATGATAAAAGGTGTGCAATACCCTGAGTTCAAGGACTACCTGATAATCCAGCCGCTGGCGCATTTGATGCGTAGGCGTTTCCATCCTTGTCGTATTTTTCTGTTTTCTTTATTCGACATTCGTTTCATTGGAAGGAGTCTTTCCTTCCCCCGGTCCGTCATCTACGTCTGATGACCTCCGTTTCGCATTATTTCCAAAGATTCCGCCAAGTGCGCCTTCGATGCCTTCTCTGATCAGCCCCTGACCTGATCCGCCAGGCAAGGATCTTTTGACTATACTCGGCACATCTTCACGGATCATATCCTGGCTGAAGGTCAGCATCCTCACCTTGTACACCAGTGATGGGATAAATTTTGCGCCGATCAGACTCCAGAGATTATTCATTTCCTGATAATCCAAATCCAGCAGATCGAAGGTCAGTTTATCCAATCCGGGCGGAAGTCCCGGCGCATTGCTGCGATCGAAAGTTCCCCGCCCCTGAAAGAACTCCAGCACCAAAGAAATGAAACGCAGTGCCTCCCGATAGTTCGGATCCGGAAAGTTCGCGGCAAAAACAAGGTGGAGGCTGACCCTGACCGGAGGTGCCATCCCCGGATTGGCCTGAAAGCCACCACTCTTCGCCACTTTTTCCTCCTCGATCCGTTGCAGAAAGAGACATACCCTGTTTTCGATCTGCATATTGGGGTCCCCCTTCAGGTCCACCAGGCTATTGACCACCACCATGTCTTCCGACAGGTTCAGTTCATTGCGCATGAACTCATTGAGCTGCTCCGCGATAAGATTCAATACGTTGTGGATCATCTTTCAGATTTTCATGCCGCCATGGCGTTTTTTACAAATCTGATCACAATCCGGGTCACGTAAATGCACACGAACATCACCCCAAACCCAGTCCAAAAGACCTTCATCGTCAAATTCCCGTCCTTAGTATAATTCAGTCTGTACAGCAGCCAGAACACCAGTGACAGCGGAAAAGACAATATAGATGCCAGCATGAGCCATCTGAGTTCTTTCTTCAAACGTGGCCACATGAGTGATTAGTATTTTATTGCGTATGTGTTTTATTCACAGATCCAGTGTCAGTTTCAGTAACAGAAAACGTCCGCGCTGCGGTATGAACGGCACATGAGCGTCCGAAAAGGGTTTTCCGGGGATGTCCCAGGGCATCCCGAAACTGCCTGAAGCCTCCCGGGCACCCGGATGATAGTAGGTTCGACGCAAGGGATCCAGCAGGTTTCGATCCAGCAGGTTCTGCACCGTAAGATCCACCCTGAATCTTGGAAATGCAGCCAGCGCCACACCGAGATTGGAGTGAAACACCAGGTAACCCGGAATCTTTCCCCTGCCCAACGTATCAATGCCGTAGTTCAGGAACTGGGTGGTCCCCCTCCCTACCGGCCGGTCGGCCACATAATTGCCCCGCAGGTTGATGCTCAGATTGAACGGTCCCGCCTTTCGAACCAGCCAGGTCGCCGACAGATTGGCCATCTGCCGGGCAATATCTCCCACCTGAACCGGTTTGCCGCCAGAAAGTCTTAGGGCCAGCGTATCCCGCTGATCCGCATTGGTCAGAGTGAAATTACCAGTGATCCGGACGCCCTCACCGGGCATCCAGCTGAAGCCGCCCATGAGACCCAGTATGTGAAAACGTCCGAAGTTGTCATATATGAGGCTGTCCCCCTGCTTTACAAGCCCCACGGCAGAATCCACCTGACAGAAATACCCCGAAAGGTCCCACTCAAAAGGAATCTGACTCCCCGGCTTTCGGTTGCCCTTCTTCGCCTGCCCGCTGACAGACAGGTCTATGTAATTCACGACTTCGGGCTTGATCTCTTCATTCACCGCCCGCCCAAAACCGGTTGCGTATCGCTGATATTGTGAAATACCCTGATACCCGGACGAGCTGGTCATCTTCACCGAGAACCTGTCCTGATGATACACCAATGCCACACGGGGGGTCGCGATGGCATTCAATGTTGATGAACGGATCAAATTGGCATCCACCCGGGTTCCTATGCTTGCGGTGAACCGCCTCGACACATGATAACTCGCCAGTCCATACAACCCCAAATCCAGGATGGAAAACATGTTACCGCCGGGCACGACAGACTGAGACACCCCCAATTCACGCGCGAAGGCATTTGAATCGATCACCCTCTGATAGGCTGTAGGATCAGGATAGTCTGTTTTGAAATCCTGATAGATCATATAATCCCCCTGGGTCTGCGTACCCCGCAGATCGATCCCCGACATCATACTGAACTTTTTGGAGTCGTAGAAAAGCCTGGTTTCATTTCTGACCTGCTGGGCTTCGTAGTAATAGAAGGAATTGCGCCAGCCATGTTTTACATTATTATAGTTCACGACCACCTGATTCGCCGTTCCGGCAGACTGGCTGCTGATCTTCAACCCCTGCATCGTCGGTAAGGCAGCCTCGGGATTCAGGAGGTGCGCCAGGTGCAGCGGTGTCTGAGGATCTCCGAAGGACAGGAAATTCACCCGGTTCGTTTCCTTGCCGAGGCGATGGATGCTGAAATTGGTCAGGTTGGTCAGCGACAGGTTATTGAGGAATTTCTTCTCGAATTTGACATATAAGGTGGCATTAATGGGGGCCCAAACCGAGCCATTCCTGGCCCCCGCATCATTCACGTCCTGAAAAAAACCATAGCCTTCTGCGAGTTTCCAGATGCGCAGACCGATCTGCACATCTTCGATCCTGCACTTTACACCAAAGTAATAATTATCCGTCGTATTCGCTGCACTGAGCGATGCCCCATTCACCCGACGGGTATAGGCCTGTCGATCCAGGGATCGGGCCCTGGCGATGCCTGAATCCGTGAGCTTGAGCTGCGCCAGCCTGCCGGCAGCATCGTAGACGGGGGTGTAATACTTGTGTGTGACCGGTAGCCGAAAGGTATCCAGATAATCCTCCAGTTTCAGGACGCCCGGGATCGGGCGTGGGCTGAGATGATTGTATCTGAAATTGTCGATATCACTGGGATTATAGTCGAAGAACTCCTCCCCTGACATATCGTGCTCATCACTCCTATACACCCGGCCGGTGATCTGCATGGAAAACGGGGATTCTTTCACATTATCGCTCTTGCCGCGCAACTGAAGGGTCAGATCCCCGACCCGGGTCTGAAAATCGCCCCCCTGAACATGGCCAGTCAGCTGTACCCGCTGGTAGTCATCCTTGCGCCGAAGCTGATTGAGTTTTGGACCATGCAACAGCTTGTCTTTGGCGAGTTCCTTGGGGTCGAGGGTGATGATGTTCACCGTGCCCACAAATGCGCGGGGGCCATACATGGCGGAGGCTGGGCCATAGATCACCTCAACCGCCTTGATGTTGGACAGAGGATATTGTCGGGAGAAATAAGCCCAGTTTGACCATATATCATTCTCCTCCACTCCATCGACCATCAGCAATGTCCGTTCCGTATTATCTTGCCGAAATCCGAGCTGGTAGATATTGGAATGCGCCTGACCGAATACCCGGCTGACATGGAAACCGGGTAGATCCGACAACAATTCCACAATATCGAGATATCCGCGGTCAATGATGTCCTGACGCGTGATCAGGCGCACGTTGGCAGGCGCAAGCTGGAGCCGCTCCGGTTTTTTTGACACCGAGCTGACACTGGCACTCAGCATCTCCTCCCGCAATTCGGTCAGCAGTTCTCCAAAAACGACATTTTTTAGTTCGATGTCCTGAATGAACACCTGGTCGACCTTCAGAATATCACCTATGTATTTGCGAGCGTCTTGCAAGGAGTCCTCCGCGATCGCTGTCAGAGCCAGCAGTTCTCTGATCTTATTGAGTTCGTTGAAATTGCCCTGAGCAGACTTGGATTCACAGGGCGCCAGCAACGTTTTCACCAAAGAGAAATTTCCAATGGAGAACACCTTTTTTGCATTGCTGTATGCTTCAGCACAACCGCCCTGTGCACCGGCCTGACGGGTAGGTGCCAGGATGGTCGCCCCCAACATCAGGGTGAAGTATAGCAGTGGTCGGATATGAGAGGACATTGTCATCAGTTGCCGGTTGATTTGAGAAATTGGTCAATCTGGGCATAAATTTCAGAGGCCTGTGTCACCCAGGCCGTCAACTCTCCCTGTTCGTCAACGGAATACAAGGTAGCAGATGGCTTACCCGGCACCAGCTCAAAATCCCAGATCCATTTTTTAAATCCCTGAAGTTTAACGTGATATTCCTTGATTCGATCCAAGGTTGGAAGGGTCAGATCGTAGATGCCGGCGGTCTTGTCCAGACTGGCCGTGAACAATCTCTCCGTTTGGGCATCGAAACGAACAGCCGTTACCCGGGTTCGGTGCGCCGAAATGGGCTTTTCCCACTCGGGCATGAATGCCTGACCGGGGCCGGCTCGCCGGTAGGCCATGATCTGTCCGGATTCGCTGCCCACAAATAGCCGGTCTGCTTGCAGCGTCATGGAGGAAGCCCCCGACAGGAGACCATTTATACTGATTGGGTGGAAATTGATAGAACCGGGAGGTGCTGAATAGATACCCCTGGAGGTCAGTACAGAGATCCCTTCTGATGACTCGAAGAAACAGATGGCAGACGAGACATCCAAGAGTCGAAACACAGGTCCGCCGCCACGTTTGTAGGCAAATAGTTTACCATCAAAGATGGTAAGAATCTCCTGACCGGCTACCACCAGCCCACCGATCTGGTTGGCGGCTAACATCGGTTTGATAATCGTGGTTCGGTCCTTTTTAAGATCTGTGAGTATGAGTTCCCCGCGTACATTGATGAGCACCAGGCTGTCGCGGTCGATGAAGGCGGCGGCACGCAGGCGGGCATCGTTGCCCTGCAGTTTGACAATCCGGGATTTACCGTCCACCCTGTCAAAGATCACCGGTGCCGTCGTGTCTCCTACAGCTGCGATCCGGTCCCGACGAAAAATAGCGATATCGCGAAGCCCCGCCATCTTAATATTGGCCACGACCTGACGAACGGTGTTTTTTGCACTTAGATCCTCCTTGATCTGCCGACTGGCTGTCGACAGGATATCAAACAAATAGCGGTCGGGCATCACTTTCCCGTCGAATTTATTCCGGGAACTGCTGTCGTAGGCCACAAAGGCTTCTGAGACTTCCCTGATGAACTGGAGTCTGTCTGCGGCGGATTCAAACCGCCCCGTTGCCGCCTTGTTATAAAGAGACAGGATTTTCTTGCCAGCAGACTCATAATCGGCGTTGCGATTGGCGATCTTTCGAAGTGAATCCTGTTCTCTCGCCATATCATGAGCCTTTTGCCGTTGAATTCGGGCTGCGTTCGCGCTGTCATTTGCTTCTCTTTGCCTTTTTTTGGCGGCATCCTCCGCATTCAGCGCTCTACCCAGACTTGTCAGTGCAACTTGCCTTGCCGTATCAGCAGAAAGTTTCGCCACCAGGGCACTGTCTTTTGCAAGCCTCGCTATTTCTTCCTGATCCAACGCTTTTTCCTCTGCAT
>CAJBZC010000245.1 GCA_903959965.1 uncultured bacterium | reverse complement strand
GTATCCACCGGCCTGTATGATGCGGTCAAAAGCACGGCGATCGACCATCAGGTCTTTGATGACGGGGAATGAATCTGCACGGAATGGCTCTATGGTAATAGCATCACCATCTTTGAAAGCACGCATGTGAAGCTGGCAGGTGGTGGTTCCTTTCCAGGGACCGTGAGGGCGTCCGTCGATCACCATGGAACAAGAACCACAAATGCCTTCCCTGCAGTCGTGATCGAATGTGATGGGATCCTCCCCGTCTTTGATCAATTTTTCGTTGAGTACATCGATCATTTCGAGGAAGGACATCTCTGAGGAAATATCGCTCACCTTGTAAGTCTCGAATCTTCCGGCTTCGTTGCGGTTGCGCTGGCGCCAAACCCTGAGGGTAAGATTCATGTGATAATGTTCCATGGACAGGATGATTATGTCGGTGGTCGTTAGATGTTCAAATCAGCACCAAATCCGGGGTGCCTGACAAGGATTTTATTTGTAGCTGCGCTGGCTGGGTTTCACCACATCGTAGATCAACGCCTCCTTGTGCAGCTGCCATCCTTCGGTCTGGTATTCCCAAAGGGCAGCATGCATGTAATCGGCGTCATTACGCAGGGCTTCTCCGTCAGGTGTTTGGTATTCCTCACGGAAGTGGCCACCGCAACTCTCATTGCGTTCGAGGGCGTCGATACACATGAGCTCACCAAGTTCGATGAAATCGGCTACACGACCGGCCTTATCGAGTTCAGGGTTCATCTCACCAATGGCACCGGGGACCCGCACATCGCTCCAGAATTCTTGGCGAAGTGCACGAATTTCCTGTATGGCCTGCTTGAGACCTTCTTCGCTGCGCGCCATGCCGCATTTGTCCCACATGATCTTGCCGAGCCGCTTATGAAAGCTTTCGACCGTCTGCTTGCCCTTGATGTTCATCAATTTCTCGATCCTTTCGCGTACACGTTGTTCAGCCTCTGCGAAGGCAGGATGATTGACGGATTCCAAGGGTTTGCCTACTTCGTCAGCCAGGTAATTACCAAGGGTATAGGGGATGACAAAATATCCATCGGCCAGTCCCTGCATGAGTGCGGAGGCACCTAGCCTGTTCGCACCGTGATCGCTGAAGTTGGCTTCTCCGAGGGCGTAGAGTCCCTTGACAGAGGTCATCAATTCGAAATCCACCCAGAGGCCGCCCATGGTGTAGTGCACGGCTGGATAAATGCGCATTGGAACTTCGTAGGGGTTCTCTCCGGTGATCTTTTCGTACATATCGAAAAGGTTACCGTATTTCTCTTTGATGACTTCTTTGCCGAGGGCGATGGTAGCTTCGAGGCCGATGTCTCCAAGATTCTTCTTGCTGACTTCAGCCTTTCCATATCGGAGGATGGCGTCTGAATAATCCAGATATACTGCCTGGCGGGATGTACCTACGCCAAAGCCGGCATCGCAACGCTCTTTAGCGGCGCGGGAAGCCACGTCACGGGGAACGAGGTTTCCAAAGGCTGGGTAACGGCGCTCCAGGAAGTAATCACGCTCATCTTCTGAGATATCGGTGGGTTTGCGATCGTCGTTCTCTTTTTTAGGCACCCAGATGCGTCCGTCGTTCCGGAGGGATTCGGACATGAGGGTGAGTTTCGACTGGTGATCGCCGCTGACGGGAATACAGGTCGGATGTATCTGTGTAAAGCAGGGATTTCCGAACAGGGCACCGTGCTTGTGGGCCTTCCACGCGGCTGTGACGTTGCAACCCATGGCATTGGTGGACAGGTAAAACACATTGCCATAACCGCCGGTGCAGAGCAGGACAGCGTGACCAAAATGGCGTTCGAGCTCACCTGTCACCAGGTCGCGGACAATGACGCCGCGTGCCTGACCGTCGATCATGACGAGATCGAGCATCTCATGACGGCTGTAGACCTGGACGGTGCCGAGGGCTACCTGGCGTTCCATGGCCTGGTAGGCACCAATGAGGAGTTGTTGACCCGTCTGGCCGGCTGCATAGAAGGTACGCTGTACCTGGGTTCCGCCGAAGGATCGGTTACTGAGCAGTCCGCCATATTCGCGGGCGAAGGGCACACCCTGTGCGACACACTGGTCGATGATGCTGGTACTGACTTCCGCCAGGCGATACACGTTGGCTTCGCGGGCACGATAGTCGCCACCCTTAATGGTATCATAAAACAGACGGTAGACGGAGTCGCCGTCGTTCTGATAGTTCTTGGCTGCGTTGATGCCGCCCTGTGCTGCGATAGAGTGTGCACGGCGGGGGGAGTCCTGAAAGCAAAAGGCCTTGACCTTATAACCGAGTTCACCAAGGCTGGCGG
This sequence comes from uncultured bacterium, assembly GCA_903959965.1. Taxonomy (GTDB): domain Bacteria; phylum Bacteroidota; class Bacteroidia; order Chitinophagales; family Chitinophagaceae; genus Pollutibacter. Next base: position 2,039 of record CAJBZC010000245.1, on the reverse strand, counting down.
CAGCCGAGGCGCCGGCGAGGCCGGTACCCACGACGATCACCTCCAGCTTGCGCTTGTTGGAGGGATTCACCAGGCGCACGGTGCTCTTGTAGTTCTTCCACTTGGTCTCCAGGGGGCCTGCGGGAATCTTACTGTCTGGCATATGTCAGGAGTTGGATGAGGTGACGGTATACGTATTGAATAAAAAAATTTTCTATTTAGAATAACAGGGTGATGCTACCGATGTTTATGGGTTCGATGTCGAAATAGAAAAACAGCGGCATGAGTGCGAATATCAACGGAACCAATACGGCATATCCTATTCCAATGCTGCGAATAAGACCGGTGTACTTGCTGTGATTCCATCCCATGGTCTGGAAGGCGCTCTGGAAACCATGAAGGAGGTGCCAGGCCAGGGAGAAGCATCCAAGTAGGTAGACGACCACGGCCCAGCCGCGGTCAAAAGCCTGGTCCATCTTCAGATACAGATTGTGATAATCTTTTCCGTCGTAGCTCACGGGATCCAGATGACCGAAGCGGGAAGGCACCCAAAAATCACTGAGATGTACAACAAGGAAGAGCAGGATGAGGGTTCCGAGCAGGGCCATGGAGCGGGAGTACCACTTGCTGGTCTTGTTTCCGGCCGTGACGGCATATTTGGTACTGCGACGGGCTCGGTTGGATGATTCGAGCATGTAGCCCTGCACGATATGCAGGATGAAGCCTGCAAAGAGACCGATCTCCATAATGCGAACCAGGATGTTGGTGCTCATGAAATGGGCGGCCTTGTTGAAATTTTCCTCTGCGCCCTGGAAAAAAACGTTGGCATTCACGTAGCAATGTACAATGAGAAACACGATGAGGAAGATCCCGGTCAGGGCCATTGTTATCTTCTTACCCACGGACGAGGAGAAGAGCTGATTCCACTTCATAGTCGAGATTTGCTTGAATTTCGAATGTCCGCAAATTTAGGCCAGCCGCGACCAAAAAAGAATTTTAGGTCACACATTATCAAGAAAAACTGCGAAAACGTTGCCAAAAATCAGGAATCCCTGAATCAGTCCTAACCATTGTTCAATCTTCTGAGCATGAGATTGTCGATCGCGGTGAACAGATACTGGGGCTGGGAGGTCCGCCAAGAAGGATATTCGATCAGGGGGATGTATCGATCAAGCCTGGCTGCCTTGAAATCGTACTGCGCATGAGCAGGCATGTTCAGGGCAACGACCCATCCTCCTTCCTCGCTGATATCTTCCTGCCATTCTTCGTAATAGCTCGCGTCGCTGCTGTGGAAGTTGAGGACGTTTTCGGTGATGAGCAGGAATTTCTGGATGCCCTGATCCATCAGGTTGTCGATGATCTCCCGTTTGAGGGTCATGATGTCGTTTTCTATCGCATCATTCCATTCTCCGATAAATTCTATGACCACGAAACCGGTATCATAATCTGCGAAGATGATCTTGATGTAAAGGGTTCGGGAGCCGAAATCGTCCCACTGCGGATGTATGTAATAATTATAAACGGTCTGTGTGAATGCGAACTCGTCGTATCGACGCTCGAAGAAAGGGGAACGGGCATCTTCCTCCGCTGTGTAGAGGTGTCGCCAGTTATAATATGGTTCGATGTCGTGCATCCTAGGAGGATGTAATGTCTTTTATTTTCCGAGGGTCTCTGCGGCAGACTTGACGGTTCCGTGGCGTAGGAGGATCTCCCTGGCGGCATCGTAATCGGTGATACCGGTGCGATCCATCAGCATTTTCACACCGCGATCCACCAGTTTGTCGTTGGTCAGTTGCATGTTGACCATCCGATTGCCTTCAACCCGTCCCAGCATGATCATGGCGCTGGTAGAGATCATATTGAGGACGAGTTTCTGTGCCGTTCCGCTTTTCATGCGGGTACTTCCGGTGACAAATTCGGGACCTACTACCACTTCAACCGGAAAGTCGGCTGCCCGAGACACTGGAGCGGATGGGTTGCAGGAGATGGAGCCGGTGGTGATGCCATGGGTGCGACATGCGTGCAATGCGTGGATCACATAGGGGGTGGTACCGCTGGCC
>CAJBZC010000244.1 GCA_903959965.1 uncultured bacterium | reverse complement strand
CGTTGTTGCTGATGCCGACCTCGCAAAGATCGAAGCCCACCAGGCTGCGGCCCGATTGCAGCATCCGCTTGATCAGATAGGAGATCTGTTCCATCTCCATCCCGCCGGGCACCGGGGTGCCCGTATTCGGGCAGAGTTTGGGATCCAGTCCGTCGATGTCAAAACTCAGATACACTTTTTCGGGCAACTGACTGATGATGTCGTCTGCAATCTGCTTCCAGGTATCCCCCTCGTACATTCGTTCCTTCATCCGTTTATCGAAATAAGGAACAACACGGCCTTCACTCGCGCAGATATAATCCCACTCACTCTGGCTGTAATCGCGGATCCCCACCTGCACCAGCTTGCTGACGGATGGCACATCCTGCAGTACATTATACATGATGGAAGCATGGGAATGGGTGAATCCTTCGTATGATTTCCTCAGATCACAATGTGCGTCGATCTGGATGATGCCGAAGTCGCCCTCTTTTTCCGCGATGGCCCGGATGAAACCCAGCGGTACGCTGTGGTCGCCACCGATGATGCCCACCAGCTTGCCTTCTTTCAACAGACCGGAGGTTTGTTCATAGACCCACTCGTTCATCTTCACACTGCCCTCGTTGACTTCACGGAGGGCCTTGCACATGAACTTGTTATTGTTCACGTTTTCCCCCTGCGTGATGTAGTTGATGTACAGTTCCGCCTCTTTTCGGAGGTAGTCGCTTTTCTGAAGGATCTTCTTGTCGGGTTGCCGCATGTGGAAGCCCTGCCTCCAACCCTCGCTGATATCCGGGTCGAACAGGTCGATCTGCAATCCTGAGCGGAACAGGTGCTCGGGAGCCCTCGCGGTGCCCGCGTGATAACTCGCGGTCACTTCCCAGGGAACGGGCAAGAGCACAAGTCTGGCGTCCTGTTCGGAGAAGGGGAGTCCGAAGATGTTGTTGTTGGGATTGCCTGCAGCGTTGGGGTCGAATTGCGATAAGTCAGCCATGTGTGACCGGGTATTGAATCTATTTCCTGGATGTATGCTACCGTTGGAAAAGGCGGTGCAAATGTATCATCATAATACATTCACGGCCAAAATAAACTTACAGATGCTGCATTCGCAACCTGAACGTGAAAACACCGCCTGTCAGAACCTAAACAAAAGGCATCACATCTCCATTTTGGCGTACTTTCGCACCTGAGGAAAATTGTACACATGAAGAAGACACATATCATCCTGCTGATTGCTGTGGCCGCTGTCATCGCAGGCCTGCTGACGATGATGAAGGATCTCTCCACCTACGATACCATTGCCTCTGCCAGGAAGAAGGAGGGGCGTTTCGTGCATCTGATCACCCGGCTCGATAAGTCGGCCCCCGTCGTCTATGACCCGGTGAAAGATCCCAATTATCTGAGTTTTCATGCGCTGGATTCGCTGGGTGGAAGAACCCGTGTTGTTTATCTGAACGCCAAACCCACTGATTTTGAACGCAGTGATCGCATCGTCATGAAAGGACGCATGAACGGAGAAATCTTTGAATGCAACGAGATCGTGCTGAAATGCCCTTCAAAGTATAAGGATGATCCCAACGGTCAAATGAAGGCCTACGATTCTGCGTCCATGAAATCCCGCGAAGAAACCGCACCGCAGGTACAGCCCTGATCCCAACCCCAACCCCCAACGCATCATGCGATACGAAGGCGAACATTTGTTCATAGGCCAGCTTGGCCATTTTCTGGCCCTCTTAGCATTTACTGCCTCGCTGCTCTCTACCTACGGATATTTTCAACTATCCCGCAATGGTGCTGAGGTCCGCGAAGGCTGGAAACGATTCAGCCGCATCTCATTTTTCACCAATGCCATCTCGGTACTGGCCCTATTTGTAGTGTTGTATCTGATCATTTACAACCACTATTTCGAATACAAGTACGCCCACCAGCACTCCAAGCGCAGCCTGGACATGCAGTACCTGCTATCCTGCTTCTGGGAAGGGCAGGAGGGCAGCTTCATGCTCTGGGCTTTCTGGAATGCCGTGCTGGGGATCTTCGTACTCCGTACCGCCAGGAGATGGGAAGGCCCGGTGATGACCTTCGTCTCCCTTGCACAGGTGTTCCTCGCCAGTTTCCTGATCGGTATCTTCTTTTTTGATGTCCGCATCGGCAGCAGTCCGTTTGTGCTCATGCGTGGCGAATTCCCGGACGCCCCCATCTTTCAGGATCCGCAGTATCTGTTCAAATACCTGACAGACGGCAATGGACTCAACGTCCTGCTCCAGAATTACTGGATGGTCATCCATCCGCCCATTCTCTTCCTGGGTTTCTCATCGGCGTTGATACCTTTCGCTTATGCCGCCGCCGGCATCTGGACAAAAGAGCACCGGGGCTGGACCGACCAGGGACTGCCCTGGGCCTTGTTTTCGGCAGGCATCCTCGGACTGGGCATCATGATGGGCGCCGCCTGGGCCTATGAGTCGCTCACTTTTGGGGGCTACTGGGCCTGGGACCCGGTAGAAAATGCATCGATGGTCCCCTGGCTGCTCATGGTCGCCGGCATCCATACCATGCTCGTGTTCCGCAGCACAGGGCACTCGCTCCCCGCCACCTATCTGTTCATCATCCTGGCCTTTCTCTTCGTATTATACTCTACCTTCCTCACCCGCACCGGTGTGCTCGGGGACACGTCCGTGCATTCATTCACCGGCGAGGGGGATTCGCTCTACTGGCATCTCCTGCTAATGATGGGCGTGTTTGGCGGCATCCCGCTGGTGCTGTACATAAAACACAGAAAGACCGTGCCGGTGCTTCACCGCGAAGAGCAGATGTCTTCCCGCGAATTCTGGATGTTCGTCGGTTCGCTGCTGTTTTTCGTATCCGCGGTGTACATCATCGTTCTGACCTCGCTTCCCTTCATCAACAAACTCGCAGGCACCCAGTGGGCCATCGGCGAGGATGTCGAATATGTGTACAACCGGGTCATGATCCTGGTCGCCTTCGTGATCGGTATCCTGACGGCGATCACCCAGTATCTCCGTTACAAGGATACGCCCCGGGATCGCTTCCTGCGCCCGCTGATGATGCCAACGGTCATCACCCTGGTGATTTCCATCCTGATTTCTGTGTTCGGCGGCATCGACTACGACAAGTACGGTCTCGGATTCCTGGTAGCGATACATCTGACCCTGTGGACCGGGGTCTACGCGGTGGTGGCCAACGGCGCCTACCTCTGGAAGGTCATGCGCGGCAATCTGAAGGCGGCGGGCGCTTCCTTCGCGCACATCGGCTTCGGACTCATGGTGGTTGGCATCCTCATTTCTTCAGCCAACAAAGAACTGGTATCCCGTAACCGTACGGGCATCGCCATCCCCGGATTGAAAGATGCCAAGGGCAGGGAAGAGAATCCATTGGAGAATGTGACACTGCTGCACAATATTCCAACGCCGATGGGCGAATATCTGGTCACCTACCTGGGTGATTCTGCCGGCAAAAACAATGAGAAGGTCTATTTCAAGATCCTGTTCGAGCAGCGCGACAGCAGTGGTACAGTGAATTCCTCGTTCACGGTCACCCCCAACGCCTTCCTCATGAAAGGAGAGGAGGGAACCCAACTGTCATCCAACCCGGGCGCACGTCATTATATCGATCGCGATGTGTTCGTGTATATCACTTCCTGGCTGAATCCCGACAATATCCAGGATACCACCACCTTCCGATCCAAGATGGCCAGGGAAGCGGATACCATGTTCTATTCCAATGGTTTCATTGTCATGGAACGGATGCTCTCGGCCAATCGTCATGATAACAAGGACCTGCCCGTGGTGGATAGTGCCTGGCTGACACAACTCCGCGTTTATGCCAAGGATGGCCGTGAATTCACTGCAGAGCCGGCCTTCCTGGTAAAGGATGGCGCCCCTGCCCTGAAACTCGACACGATCATGGAACAAAGCCTGATCCTGAAACTGGATCGCGATGGGAACGGAAAGATGCAGCTCGGGGTGCGTGAATCCGCCGCCGTCACGAGGTACATCACCCTGAAGGCCTACGAATTCCCATGGATCAACCTCCTGTGGCTGGGCACCATCATCATGGTGGTCGGTTTCATCATGAGTGCCATAAATCGGGCAAGGATTCGGATCCGGGCTGTCTGAAGAATTTGATACTGCAACGATCATTTAAGATTTCATTCACGCAGCCGGAGGATGCAAAATCTTGTCTATTTTAGACGAGTACACTCATGCACCTGATGCAAAGGCCATTCAATACATCCCTTCGTCTTGCACTCCGATGGTTTCTGTCGGTATTATGCGTGCTTTCGGCTTTTTCCATCAAGGCTCAATGGACGGCCGGTCCGAATGACACGCTGATCGTGCCGTTCGTCGTTTATGGCGGCGATACCATGACATATCGTGAATTTGACATGGTATATGTATTCGGTAAAATGACCGAAGCCCAAAAGGAAGCGTACCGCAAATGGACAAGATTGAGGAATGCCGTGTATGTGACCTATCCGTACGCCAAAAAAGCCGGGTTCGTGTTCAACGAGATCAACCAACACCTGCAGCATGTCACCGACAAGAAAAAGCGTGCCGCATACCTCAAGAGCAAGGAAGGCGCCTTGCGTAAGGAATTCACCACCCCGCTGACCAATCTATCTGTGTATCAGGGGAAGATCCTCATGAAGATCATCAACCGGGAAACAGATAACACCTGCTACGATATCATCCAGGAATACAAGGGCAATTTTTCTGCCAAATTCTGGCAGACGGTGGCGTGGATCTTCGGGAGCAGCTTGAAACAGGATTACGACCCTAAGGGGGAGGATGCTGAAATGGAGCGCATTGTTCAGGAAGTCGCCCGCATGTACGGCTACACCTGACAGGTTCCTTCCCCGCCTGCCTTCATTGGCGTATCTTTGCACCCATGAAACTTGATATTCTGGCCATCGGCGTCCATCCTGATGATGTGGAACTGGGTTGTTCCGGCACCCTGCTCAATGAGCGGAAGGCAGGGAAGACCATCGGTGTCATTGATCTGACGCAGGGCGAACTCGGCACGCGCGGAACCGTGGACACCCGATACGCGGAAGCCGCAAAAGCTGCGGAGATCCTCGGACTCGCTGTCCGAAAGAACCTCCGGATGCGCGACGGATTCTTCCGCAATGATGAGGAACATCAACTCAAACTGATCGCTGCCATCCGTGAATTCAGGCCGGAGATCGTCATCGGAAACATCCTCGACGATCGCCACCCCGACCACGGCCGTGCCGGTCACATGATCGCCGACGCCTGCTTCCTGGCCGGTCTCGCCCGGATCGAAACACATGATGATGCCGGCAATACTCAGGAACGCTGGCGCCCGAAAATGGTGCTGCATTATATGCAGGACTGGTACCACGAACCCGATCTGCTCGTGGATATCAGCGATGTGTTCGAACAAAGGATGGAATCCGTCAAGGCCTATTCCACCCAATTTAACGCCAGTCCCAATTCTGCAGAGCCTCAGACCTATATCTCCACCCCCGATTTTCTGGATAGTGTCATCGCACGCGCGCGCATGCTGGGCAAACGGATCGGTGTGAAATACGCAGAAGGCTTCATCACCGAAAAAAAGATCGGCATCCGGAGCCTAGACGCGCTGGTGCTCACAGAAACCTGAGCCGGCGGTTAACCTTCTATGATTATGACCTGCGTGTTGCGGAAAATCCGCCCCGCCGTCGCATCTTTGCAATCCAATCAAAACATTCAGGGCAGATGTCAACCGTTAATATCGGTCTGGTGCAAATGAGCTGCACCGGCAAACCCGCAGAAAACATCCGCAAGGCGGAGATGAAGATCAAAGAGGCTGCTGCACTCGGTGCGCAGATCGTTTGCCTTCAGGAACTCTTCACCTCCCTCTATTTCTGTGATGTGGAGGATTACGACAACTTCTCACTCGCTGAATCCATCCCCGGACCAACCACCGACCGGATGTCGGCCCTCGCCAAAGAGCTGGGTGTGGTCATCATCGCCTCTCTGTTCGAAAAACGGGCGCAGGGATTGTATCATAATACTACTGCCGTGCTGGATGCAGACGGTACCTACCTCGGGAAGTATCGGAAAATGCACATCCCGGACGACCCCGCCTATTACGAGAAATTCTACTTCACCCCGGGCGACCTGGGATACAAGGTCTTCAAGACGCGCTTCGCCACCCTCGGCGTGTTGATCTGCTGGGACCAGTGGTATCCCGAAGCAGCCCGCATCACCGCCCTGATGGGGGCCGAGATCCTCTTCTATCCCACAGCGATCGGATGGGCCACCAGCCAGGACGAATCCACCAACATCGAACAATACAATGCCTGGCAGACGATCCAGCGCAGCCATGCCGTCGCCAACGGGGTGCATGTGGTCAGCGTCAACCGGGTGGGCCTCGAGCAGAACGGTGCCATGCGCTTCTGGGGCGGATCCTTCGTGTCCAACCCCTTCGGATCCCTGATCCTGAAGGCCTCTCATGATGCAGAAGAAGTGCACGTGGTGCTGGTCGATCTCTCTAAAACGGACAGTTACCGTACCCACTGGCCCTTCCTCCGGGATCGCCGCATCGATTCTTATCAGCCCATCACCCGCCGGTTCATCGATGAGTGATCGGAATTGGCATCTTACTTACTCATTTTCAACTGTTTATCATGACGCCCCGCGCCCTCGGATACCGATTTCCCGCTGAATTCGCCCCACATGAAGCCACCTGGCTGAGCTGGCCCCACAAAGAGGCCTCCTGGCCGGGAAAGATCGCCTCCATCTATCCTTCCTATACCGCCTTCATCCGGGAACTCGCGATGGTGGAAAAGGTCAGGATCAACGTGGCGAATGAATCCATGCGCTCAACCGCTCAGGCGATGCTGGAAGCTGCGGGTGTTAACATGTCTGCGGTGGAATGGTTCCTGCATCCTACAAACGACGCCTGGTGCCGTGATCACGGACCGGCTTTTCTCCTCAATCCCGGGGCTGCGCAACCCAAGGCTGTAGTCGATTGGGATTACAATGCCTGGGGCGGAAAATATCCTCCGTTCGATCTGGATGATGTCATCCCCACCCGGATCGCGGAACACTATGGCTATCCGCTGTTCAAGCCGGGGATCATCATGGAAGGTGGTTCGGTGGATTTCAACGGAGAGGGGACTGTGATCACTTCCACCAGCTGCCTGTTGAATAAAAACCGCAATCCGCACCTCGACCGGGCCACCATCGAACAATATCTGATCGATTATTACGGGCAGGATCAGGTATTGTGGGTGGAAGAAGGCATCATCGGTGATGATACCGACGGACATATTGATGATACGGTCCGCTTTGTGAATGCCGACACCGTGATCACGGTGGTGGAAGAAGACCCGAATGATGAGAATTATGCATTGCTGCAGGGCAACCTGGCGGATCTTCGGAAGATGCGGCTCGCCAATGGTAAACAGCTGAATATCGTCGAGATCCCGATGCCCGATCCGGTCATCTGGGAAGACCAGCGCCTGCCGGCCTCCTATGCGAACTTCTATATTGCGAACGGACTGGTCGTGGTACCTACCTTCCGCGCAGATAAGGATCAGCGAGTGCTGGACATCATCTCCGGATGTTTTCCGGACAGAAAGGTCGTGGGGATCGATTCCACGGACATCATCTGGGGACTGGGCAGTTTTCATTGCCTCAGTCAGCAGGAGCCCCGGATCTGATCACTTCATATCTGCAGAAACCTTTGATGGGCGCGGGTTCTATGGCTGATTCCTTCCCCTCAGGAGTTTCTTCAGGAACCCGCGTTTGCGGTTGTTGATGCTGTCCTTTGCCGCCTTTTCAGCGGCTGCTTTTTCGGCATCGGCCTTTTCCTGTGCTTTTTTCATCTCTTCCAGCACCTTCTGATCGTCCACATCCAGTTTCTTGGATTCGGTCGTGATCTCTTCGCGTCCGTCGCTGATGGGGATGTCAATGTAGTCATTCGAGGAACCACTGCCGGCATCCGTACCTTCTGCAGGCGGAGGCAGTTCACCCTGGGTCAGTTCTTCATAATCATAGACGGCCACATTATCCAGGTTCTCCGGCACACTGAACCTGGCTTCCCGGTCGATATGCATCGAAGGATCACTCTGCAGCTGCTGGAAGAAATAGGCCCAGGCTGGCATGGCCATCTGCGCGCCACCCGTCGTGTATAGCAGTCGCAGGAAGGGATCGTCACAACCCACCCACACGCCTGCCAGCATTTGTGGGGTGAAGCCGATGAACCATCCGTCAGCATTATCGTTGGTAGTACCCGTTTTGCCAGCGGCATCTCCGACAATGCCGAAGGCACCGCGCAATGCACGTCCGGTGCCGATGTCCACCACACCCTGCAGCATCTTCGTCATGAGATAAGCATCTCCCTCACTCAGGATCTCCTTGCTCTCACTGCTGAAAGTGGCCAGGACATTGCCGTTCCGGTCTTCGATTCTGCTGAGGAAATAAGGCTTTACATTAAAGCCCCGACCGGGGAAGGTCGTGTACGCCTGTGCCATTTCGATCAGCGACACTTCCGCGGTTCCCAGTGCGAGGGACGGATAGGGGGGGATCTTACTGGTGATTCCGCTCTCTTTGGCAAAGTCAATGACGCGGGGAATGCCCACCTGCTTGAGCAGGTAAACGGCGGCCGGGTTCTTTGAATAGGCCAGACAAACGGCCATGGGGCCGCCATTGCCGGTGATGACCTTGTCGCCCATCATGATCGGACCTCCCGGGATCTCTGTTTCCGGCCGGAAACCATTCATCACAGCTGTTGAATAAAGGAGGGGCTTGAAGGTGGAACCGACCTGGCGCTTCGTGTTGACATTGACGTGATCGAACTTGAAGTGACGGAAGCTGCTGCCGCCCACCCATGCCTTCACCTCGCCGGTCCGGGGGTCCACCGCGATGAAGCCCGTCTGCATGATCTGTTTGTGGTACTTGATGGAGTCCAGCGGACTCATCACCGTATCGATCTCCCGTTTGTTGTTCCAGGCAAAAACCTTCATCGGCACCTTCACATTGAAGCTGCGGAGGATCTCATCGGGTTCCATGCCTTCCTCTTTACTGTAGCGCCAGCGGTCAGATTGTTTGATGGCGGCATCTATTACGGCCTTACCGTCTTTTGAATTCCAGATGCTCCCGTCCTTGATGTTATGCTGGTTGGCAAATACCTTCTGGATATTCTGCATGTGACGAAAAATCGCGATCTCCGAAAACTCCTGGTACCGGGGGTCGATCGTCGTGAATATTTTCAGGCCATCCTTATAGATATCGTAAGGGTTGCCGGTCTTGGGATTCTTATTTTCCCGGCACCATTTCTTTACTTCGTCACGCAAGACCTCCCTGAAATAGGGGGCGATGCCGGCGTTTTCATCCATTTTCCGATACTTCAACTTGATCGGTTCGAGTTTCAGCCTGGCGGCATCCTCTGCTAAAAGGTAATTATTCCGAACCATCTGGTCCATCACCGTATTGCGCCGGTCGAGCGACATCTTCGGATTCCGGCGCGGATTGTAGCGTGTGCTTCCCTTCAACAATCCCACCAGAACGGCAGCCTCTTCCACGGCGAGGCGGTCGGGTTCCTTTTGGAAATAGGTCCGCGCCGCATTGCGGATGCCATAGATCTCATCTCCATAAGTCACCATGTTGAGGTACATGGTGATGATCTCTTCCTTGGTGAAATTCCGTTCCAGCTTGATGGCTACCACCCATTCCTTGAATTTCTGGATGATGCGCATCACGATATTCTTGCTGCCCTCTCCGAAGAGCAGCGCCTTGGCGAGCTGCT
>CAJBZC010000243.1 GCA_903959965.1 uncultured bacterium | reverse complement strand
TGTCATCCCGAGGCCTCCGAGGGACCTTGTATTCCTTCGCGCCCTTGCGGTAAACCCTTCCCTAAAACACAAAGCCCAAAAATCTTCCGTATTGGCTAATTTGCAGGAAACCGTCCAATCTCGCTGCCATGAGCATAAAATTAATGGAATTTACCCGCCCCCTGTTCATCCTGGCCCTGACCACCGCCGTACAATGGGCCCAGGCCCAGCCCGCCCCTACCCCGGCGGAAGTGCGCATGGCCAGTGCCGCGCTCCGGAAAGCACAGGCTGACAGCTCCCCCTGGCGCGACATCGCCTTCCGGAATATCGGACCAAGCATTCAGGGGGGCAGGGTGGATGACCTGGAGGTCAATCCCGAGAAACCGACGGAGTTCTATGTAGCCTACGCCACCGGCGGACTCTGGCATACGGTCAATAACGGACAAAGCTTTGAACCGATCTTCGACAGCGAAGCCACCATCGGCATCGGAGATATCGCCGTCAACTGGAAGACCCGGGAAATTTGGGTGGGAACGGGTGAAGTGAACAGCAGCCGGACCTCGTATGCGGGACTGGGAGTGTATCACAGCAAAGACAACGGCAAGACATGGCGGCACCTCGGACTGGCGAACGCGCATCACATCGGAAAGGTACTCCTGCATCCGCAGGATCCGGCGACGGCCTGGGTGGCAGTAATGGGCGGACTCTACAGCAACGGTCGCGACCGCGGCGTGTACAAGACGACCGACGGAGGACGCACCTGGAAGCAAACCCTGTTCATCAACGAGCGAACGGGCGCCGTGGAGATGGACATCCATCCGGAGAACCCGAACATCCTCTACGCGGCCACCTGGGAGCGCACCCGAAGCGCCAGCAATTTCACGGAAGGCGGTCTCGGATCGGGCATCCATAAAAGCACCGACGGCGGCAACAGCTGGGCACTCATCAGCGGAGCCGGGTCCGGATTCCCGCAGGGTGCCGGCATCGGCCGGATCGGCGTTGCCACCACGCCCGCCAGTCCGGGTACGATCTATGCCGTCGTGGATAACTATAACCGCAAGCCGGCCGACAGCAAGCCGGACACCTCCCGGATCTCCCTGACGGAACTGAAAGATATGAAGTCGGAAGACCTGATGGCGATGCCCGACAGCCGGATCGACCGGTTCCTGCGGATGAACGGCCTCGGCAGTCTGACGGCCAAATCACTGAAAGAACAACTGAAAGCCGGCAGCCTCACCCCGGCGATGATCCACCGGCATCTGTACCAGGAAGATGGTGCCGTATCGGCCGGAGACATCTACGGAGCGGAAGTATATCGCAGCGACGACGAAGGCCGCAGCTGGAAGCGCACGCACGACAAGCCCCTCTCCCTCTACAATACTTACGGGTATTATTTCGGGAAGATCTTTGTGTCGCCGAAACGGGCGGACCGCTTGGTGATCCTGGGTTTCAGCGCGGATCTGTCGGACGACGGGGGCAAGACCTTCAAGTTGATGGATAAGTCGAACACGCACGCCGACTGGCATGCACTGTGGATGAACCCTAAGGATGACCGGCACATGGTGGCCGGCAACGACGGCGGCGCGAATGTCACCTACGATGATGGGGCACATTGGTTCAAGGCCAACACC
>CAJBZC010000242.1 GCA_903959965.1 uncultured bacterium | reverse complement strand
TCCTAAACATCATCGCATGGCATCACCCGATATCCGCACGGTTGCTGTATTCTGCGCTTCCCGCACCGGAAGCGACCCCGTTCACATGGCCTGCGCCCGAAGCCTTGGAGAGGGCCTGGCTGTTGCCGGTATCAATGTCGTGTACGGCGGGGGCGGCAAGGGGCTGATGGGGGCCGTGGCAGACGGGCATCTTTCCGCAGGCGGAAGGGTCACCGGAGTCATCCCCTCGATCCTCCGAGACCGGGAACATCAGCATCAGGGATTGTCGGAATTGATCGTTACCAGGGACATGCATGAGCGTAAGCGGACCATATACGAGCGTTGCGATGCAGCCATCATCATGCCGGGTGGCTTTGGTACGCTGGACGAACTGTTCGAAATGCTGACCTGGAATCAGTTGAGCATCCATGACAAGCGGATATTCATCCTGAATACAGGAGGATTCTACAACCACCTGATCGCACACTTGAAACACATGGAGCAGGAGGAATTCCTGTATGATCGGGTGACCGATCGAATTTGTGTCTGCGCGTCCCCGGCGGAAATATTGACGGAGCTCGACCGGCTCAGAAATTGAAACCGAATGTGACGAATGGTGCCCGTCCGTATGGAGAGCGTTCATGACCGGCTATGTCATATTGCAACTGTGCGATCAGCCGGCCCCGTCCCGCCGGGATGGAGGTACCTCCCCCGATCAATAAAACGGGTACAAAGGCGCCGGGTGAAGTCTGGGGAGCCTGGCCGTTGAAATATTTCATCCTTCCCCAACTGTAATTGTATTCTGGTTGTACCGACGCGAAGAGTGTTGAGATCGGGAACACCCGCGCGAAGACATTCAATCCGCCATATCCGTAGGTAGTCCGGGACACACGGTCTCCGCCGGTACCTCTGAACATGAGGGAAGACATGATGAAGTTGATGCCGGCGCCCGCCTGGAATCGTTCCGCAAACTGATAACCAACCTGGGGAGAGAGATTGACGAAGGTATTATCGCCGAAACGCACCCCGAAATTTCCGCCGGAAAAGAGTCGGTCGCGCTCAAAGCCACCCGTCTTTTCTGCAGACTGGGCACACAGTTCACCACGCATAGAGATCATGAACAGGGTGAAGATCAATAATCCGTAACGCATATCATCAGGTGTTAAGTCGCAGATTGATTCAGAACTTAGGACACATCGACTGGCGCATTTGGCCCGCGTTGTCGATGTAAAATCCATTATGAAGAAGTGACATTTCCGTGGCCCCCTGCATATTGATGTACGAACCCAGCGGCGACGTTGTAGCATCATAGCTGAACATGAAACGCATATTCTTCCATTGATAACCAACCATGGGAATGGCGGCATCTCCATACCGGTAATACGCGCCAGCGATCAACTGGTGTTCGCCATCTCCGCTGAGATTGTAGTTGGCATGGATCCCGCCCATGATCTCCTGAGCCCTCGACTGACGGGAGTAATATCCACCGGGGGTGATTATCCAACGGTCGTTCAGTTTGATCATTCCATCGATGAACGCGGTATATCGACGATCCATGTAATAGTTGTAGCCGGCGGCAGGCTGGAAGAAAGTTTCCTTGGGCCTGTTCAGTTGTTTGGCGGACACGCCCCCGTGCAAATAGATATTATCCGTCGGGAACCATGCATAGTTGATCCCTGCTTCAACATCCATGTATCCGATGCTGCTGTTCAGAAAGGTCTCACCGGTGAGGATGGTGTAGTCGAAGAACCTACCGTTCCATTGGTCATCGAACTTGAAATTATAAATATCAACACGTTTGTTGACGTATCCGATGCCGATGCCGGCCGAGAGCAGGCCTGTCGCTCCGAGCATCTGGTGATAGGCGGCGGATCCGTAGATCTTCGTTGACTGCAGATTTCCACTGCCAGCCACATCCCGGAGGATCTGTCCTCCCAGGCCTACCCAGCCGGTTTCGAAGCGGTCTCGAAAGACCTGTGCATCTCCCCAGATCGACATGGTGCGGTAAGGCGTGGAGAGATTTGTCCACTGGCTTCGATAGTTCGCCCCTATGCGATAATCCGCTTCGGGTATGAAGCCTGTATTCGCCGCGTTGGTCAGCAGTGGAGCATTGATGAACTGGGAGAAATGAAGATTCTGACTCCGCCCGGTAAAAGCAGAGAAAATAAATATAATCAGAATGAGTCCCTTGAAAGATGTATTCACCTTCAGGAAGTCCCTGCACAGTCCGGACGTAGAGGCGCCATTTTTCATATTCATATTGAATAAATGGTCCGTGATCGTATCATCTCAACAAAGTGATATCTCCCTTCTTCGTGAATCTTTCTCCAGTATACATTTCCACTTCCAGGGTATAGCCATAGACATCCATGGGCTGCAGTCTACCCTGGTAGTAGCCATCCCATCCTTGCGAAGGGTCGGTGGACTGGAAGACCAGCTGTCCCCAGCGATTGTAGATCCTGAAATTCACTTTTATGATGCCAAAGCCCCGGACAGCCACTTTGTCGTTCTTGCCATCACCGTTTGGTGTGAAGGCGTTGGGGACATCGTAGTAGATGACAATGATGGACTCCACTTTCTGGCAGACCGTATCTGCACATCCCTGAGCGTTGGTAGCGATCAAACATACGTCGTTTATGGCAGATGCCACATACTGATGCTGAGGATTCGATTGCGTGGACTGATTACCGTCTCCGAAATCCCAATTGTACCGTAATGCATTCGTAGAACCATTGATAAATTGGGTGGGGGTATTCTCCAGCGAAGGGTTGGGAGAATAGGTGAAGGCCGCCTGGGGAGGTGTACCAGGTAATACTACCAGGATCTTGGTTGTGTCATCCGTTACATTGCATGTGTTGGGATCTGTGGCAGTCAGCTTCACGCGATAAGTGCCCGTCGTTGCATAGGTTTTCAGTGGAGGCGCAAAACCGGTGAAGGTAGTTCCATCTCCAAAATCCCACGTGAATGTCTGCCCGTTGAAAGAAAGATTTTTGAACTGATAGGTCAGCGGGGTACAGGCAGGATCCGGAGTCATGGAGAAATCAGCGGTCAGGTCTGTGGCGATCCGGACAGTTTTGGTGATGGCCACCGGCGCATTGCAATAAACAGGATCTTCAATGGATAACTTTACATTGTAAGCCCCTTGAGCCGGAAAAGTATGGGTAACGGGACCGGGACCGGTGATCCGTTTGGGGGTTCCATCACCGAATTCCCAGATGAAACTGGAAGGCCCGAAGGGAAACCGTGCGGGAGCCACCGACAGATTGTCGAACTGCATGGTGAAATTCGCACAGGGAGGCAATTTGAAGAAGCTGAAGTCCGCAGTTACTCTGTCTGTGCCTACGATGATGTCCTGATAAGATGTGTCTGTTGGAACACATTCTCTATCATCTATGGCAACAAGTCGAACTTTATATGTCCCGGGAAGCTGAAAAACATGCGATTTAAAAGGAGTGGTAGTCTCTTCTTCAGGTGTGCCATCGTCAAACAACCACCTATACTTTAGCCCCCTGGCTACTGTGTCTTCAAAGTCAACCAGCAGAGGAAAACAGCCTGTTTTTTTGTTTTTTATCCCATCGATTGTGGCACCCAAGCCAGCCTCGATGCCATCAAAATCAAAATCAATTTTTATCGCTCCGAGGTTACATTCTCCGGCAGATCCGGAACCCAATGCACCATTTCTTGGGCCTACAACACCGGGCGTAATGGGAAAAGGAATCGATATCGGAGGGCATACCGTGTTTCCCCCGCAATTGGCACAGACAGCCTGATAGATTGCGCCTCTTTCATCAAAGCGACTGGTACCGCCGTCAACATGATCCCCTTCACCTCCCGACTGCCCGGCAAAGGAACCAAATAGCAGACGGCTTGCATTTTTCTGAATGACAATGAAATAGAAATCAGAGTTATCCGTGGTCCTTTTTATAGCATCGGAAGTGATGGGCATGCCAAATGTTCCCGCTGTGCGAAAATCAAAGCAGCCATCTGCGGGGGCACATGGTTCCAATTGCCCGCCCCATCCGGACACATAAACATTTTCACACCGGTCAACCAGGAATGCTACAGGGGATACATTCGGGATCGGGCTATTGGTGCCGAAAACCGTAGAGTACTCATATCCGGATAGATCCGGTCTGAGTTTGGAAATGAATTGCTTTGCTCCCGGGTTGGAATAAGCGGCATTGAGCACAGGCCAGGAGCCGAGACTGATACCCATCACATATGGGAATCCATTTTTATCAAATTGTAATCCGTAAACAACATCTGCTTCGGGTGTGGACAGATAGGTGGATCGGATGATGCTTCCTCCGTTATTGGGTATCACGGCAACGTATCCGTCCATTTTTTGACTGGGAACGGCTCCGATCGTCCCACTCTTATTGCCCGGAAAATCCTTACTAAGTGTTGGCCCCGCAACGAATATTTCATTAGAAACAGGCCTTACTTTAATACAGAACCCACCGTCATCATCTCCTCCGCCAAGATATGTACTGAATAAAAGGGTGTTCAGGTTTGGATCAAGTTTGCAAACCACTGCATCCTGTCCACCACCATTTGATGTTTGTACCGGATTCACCAATGGAAAATCCGTTGATTTGGTGCTGGCTGCGATATAGATGTTTCCGACATCATCCAGGACTACTTCGCTTCTTGAATTATCGCCGTAATTATAAACCAAGGATGAACAGGTACCGGCAGAAATGGCTCCATCAATATTGGCACCATCCATTCCGCTGCCTCCGATGATGGACGATCCTATCAAAGCGGTGCCGGTTGCATTCAGCTTTGTTACCACAATATCAATGCCCCGAACATTCCCGGATGAATACCCTTTTCGCGGATAATCACTGGAATTGGTTCGTCCCAGGACAACCAGATTTCCGCTTGGATCAGTAATCATACTATGGGGAATATCATCACCATTGCCCCCAAGAAAGGTTGAGTACATTCTGGCATTCCCGTTTGGAGAGAATCGTGTGATGGCAATGTCTACACCACCGCGGCCAAAAACCGACTGGAAAGCGCCTGCGGTGGTTGGATATTGGCTGCCAAACACGATACCGCCGGCGAAAAAACTCCTGTCAGGTCCGGGGGTTGCCGTGAACCCAAAATTGCTGGAACGACTGCCTGTATACGAACCGAAAACAAGCGTTGGATCAATAACCAGGGGCTGGGTCGGGTCATACCCTTTTAGCTCAAATCGTACCTCCCGCCCTTTGACTACATACTTACAGGAAACCTGACGCTTCAATCCACCCACCACCTGATAACTGTAGGGATCCAACTCCCGCGTTTGTCCGGTCGATGTCCTAATTACTAACCGACCATTATCGATCAACAGTTTATCAGCTCCGTCGTAGTATAGCCGAACTTTCGACAGATCAGCTCCTGGATGTACAATGATGTCATATTTTAAATTACCCGCTTCTGATTTGTATGTCACATCAATGTTGGGATAAACATCCTGATAGGTAACCCTGGAATAGGATGATAGCCCGGATTTCCATCGGGACGGATCATCCCCTAAAAAATAATTGATATGCTCCTGGATTGGGTTTTCCGGAACCGATACAGCGTTTTTATTGGCCCCGAGAAACCTTACTCGATAAGCATGCGAGCGGATCATGAAATCAGAGAAAACTGTAGCAGGCTTTGATTCGGTGGATAAGTTTTCCTTTCTTTCGTTTTTATGCAATTTTAGCATGGCCCGTGCGTAATCTGACGTATCATGCTTGAGTACAGTGAAGCCATCCGGGTGTAAAAAATAGGCCCCATATCCCAACTCCACCCGATATTGAAAGGAATCCCCCCACTGCCCTTTGTTCTCTGCAAACTCGAGTGCATAGAACAGATTG
>CAJBZC010000241.1 GCA_903959965.1 uncultured bacterium | reverse complement strand
TTACGACATCGGGATCGAGCCTCCATAAAGATCCGCAAACTTAAAGGGGATATTCGAACATTTCAGCTCCGGTTGATGGTCATCAGGAATAAAAACAAACGCCCCGAAGATCCGGGGCGTTCGTTGAAAAAAAAGATGTATCAGGCATTTCGACCGATGCAATTCAAGTCCTGGAAGGCCGTTTCCAGCCTCGCGATGAAACTCTCCTCTCCCTTTCGCAGCCATACGCGGGGATCGTAGTATTTCTTGTTGGGCTTGTCTGCACCCTCAGGATTGCCAAGTTGTCCTTGCAGATATGCTTCGTTCTTCACATAAAACTTATGAACACCTTCCCAGAAAGCCCACTGCAGATCCGTATCCAGATTCATCTTGATCGCGCCATATCCAATGGCTTCGCGTATTTGATCCTGAGGTGAACCACTGCCTCCATGAAAAACAAAGAACACGGGATTAGGCTGTGTACCAAACTGTTGTTCGATATACTGCTGGCTGTTGCGCAGGATTTCGGGGCGAAGCTGGACATTCCCAGGCTTGTACACACCATGTACATTTCCAAAGGCAGCAGCAACGGTGAACAGATCACCCACCTTGCGGAGTTCTTCGAACGCGTATGCCACATGCTGCGGTTGTGTGTACAGCTTGTCGTTATCGACATCGCTGTTATCAACACCATCCTCTTCTCCGCCGGTCACGCCCAGTTCGATCTCAATGCCCATACCGAGGGGAGCCATTCTTTTGAAAAATTCCACAGACGTGTGGATGTTCTCTTCAAGGGGTTCCTCAGACAGATCCAGCATATGCGAACTAAAGAGCGGCTGATTCTTTTCTTTCATGAAGGTTTCTCCAGCATCTATCAGTCCACTGATCCAGGGAAGCCATTTCTTAGCGGCATGGTCGGTGTGCAGGATGACCGGCACCCCGTAATACTTCGCAACATTATGAATGTGAAGGGCCCCGGAAACAGCACCGCTGATGTTTGCCTGCAATGCATCATTGGGCATACCCTTGCCAGCGATGAATTGAGCACCACCATTGGAAAACTGAATGATGACTGGTGAATTCACGCGGGCCGCTGCTTCCAGCGTAGCATTGATCGTATCGGTGCCCGTGGTATTAACCGCGGGAAGTGCAAATTGGTTATCCTTAGCATCATTGTAAATGGCCCGGAGCTCTTCTCCGAAAAGCACGCCTGCTCTGTATTTTCCCATGTCAGAAGGGTTTGTGATGAAGCTGCAAGGTAAGGAATTCCACCCAAGATCCGGGGTTACATGCTTGAATTGCGTATAAAATACACGTTCATAATCTGCAGGTCAAAGGTCACGGACACACCTGAAACCAATGTGATTTGCTCCGGAACTAACTTCACCCTTGCCGCGGGTGCCTACCATGTAACGGGTGCAGTATTGATCTGTGCACAAAAAGGAGCCGCCCCGCTGAATGCGTTTGGCAACGCCGGGTTCCAATGGATCAAAGGAATCAGCTGGGCCTTTCGGATCGATGATCACACCGCCATTGGCCGCCAACTTACTGTAATAATCAGGGCGATACCAGTCGGCACACCATTCCCAGACGTTGCCGGACATATCGAACAGTCCGTAGCGATTGGCTTTAAAACGTCCAACCGGCGCAATTCCCTTGAAACCGTCAGATGCGATGTCCTGATGAGGAAATTGGCCCTGAAAGGTATTACCCATGTGCTTGCCGTCCGGCTGCATCTGATTTCCCCATGGGTAGATGTTTCCCGATTCACCACCACGGGCCGCGAACTCCCACTCTGCTTCGGTGGGCAGTCGCTTGCCAGACCATTTCGCATAGGCCGCTGCATCGGGCCAGGCAATGTGTACCACCGGCAGGTTTTCCTTCCCCTTCAGATCGCTGTTCGGCCCCTCAGGATGCCTCCAACTTACTCCGTGCATATATGACCACCACTGCAGATGATTGTCCAGTGGAACCTGTCCGGGAGGCGGGGTAAACACCACAGAACCCGCCACCAGATCCTCCTGAGGAACATCCGGAAATTCCTCTTTGGTCGGTGCTTTTTCTGCCACCGTAACATACCCCGTAGCCTTGACAAAGGCCTCAAACTGGGCGTTGGTGACTTCCGTGGCATCCATCAGAAAAGCAGAGACCCTTACCCGATGGATGGGTCTGGCGTCGTACATGTCCTCTCTGCCTCCACCGGTGATACCCACGGGATTTACGGCGCCCATGCTAAACTCACCTCCGGGGATCAGTACCATTCCCTCCGGAATGCTGACACCCGGAGGAATGCCAGCTTCAATGGTGGGTTGGAAATCAGCCCCGCCACCGGACATGTAGGTGGTGCTG
>CAJBZC010000240.1 GCA_903959965.1 uncultured bacterium | reverse complement strand
TATCAGCCAACAACGCCCGTCATACAAACACATGCCGGAAGGTTTTATTCTCCCCTGGTCATGAACATTGCTTCCAGTGAAGGCATCCCCATGTCTGTGTTGGAAACGATTCCGGGAACTGGCGCCGATGGCAGGCTCACCAAGCAGGATCTGCTGAACTACGTCGAGCAGCAGCATGGCAGAACGATCCGTACAGAAACCCTGCCTTCCCCGAAACCGTCAGGGCCCTCAACCGCACCGAAGCCTGCTGTACAACCTTCCTCCCAATCCGCCTCGCCAAGCCTGCAGCCGCATCCGGGCAAGGTGGAAGTGATCGAGATGGACCGCATGCGGAAACTCATCGCCGATCACATGGTGAAAAGCAAGGCGACCAGTGCCCATGTCACCAGTTTCTCCGAAGCCGATGTGACCAATCTGGTACAATGGCGCGATCGCGTCAAAGCCGCCTATGAAAAACGGGAAGGCGAAAAACTCACCCTGACACCACTGTTCATTGAAGCCATCGTCAACAACCTGAAGAGATACCCACTGCTCAATTCCAGTCTTGACGGAGACGTCATCCTGGTCAAAAAAGATATCAACATTGGAATGGCCACGGCGCTTCCCTCCGGAAACCTGATCGTACCCGTGATCAAAAATGCAGATCAGCTAAACCTCGTTGGACTGGCCAGACAAGTCAACCTGCTGGCCAATAATGCCAGGAACAATCGACTTCGACCAGATGACACCCAGGGAGGCACATTTACCTTTACCAATGTTGGTACCTTCGGAAGCTTGATGGGTACTCCCATCATCAATCAGCCCCAGGTAGCCATCCTGGCCGTTGGAGCCATCAAGAAAAGACCCGTCATCATCGAAGGTCCAAAAGGAGATAGCATCGCCATTCGGCATATGATGTATCTTTCCATGAGCTACGATCATAGGATCATTGATGGTGCGCTTGGTGCCTCATTCCTCAGCGCTGTTGCGAAAGATCTGGAAGCCTTCGATCCGGAAAGGCCTTTCTAAACTTCAAGGATCTGTGGCATTGGTCGGGATGATCTGAACACTTCAGCATCCTGTGCGTTTCACTTATATTTTCACATTCATTCGCTTATCCCATGTACAGATTTATGCTGCTCCTGCTGCTCTGTTTGAATACAGCAGCCGCACAGGAACTTAGTTATTTCCTGCCCAAAGGTACTTCTTACGACCCCGCCATTCCGACACCTGAACAGGTCATTGGCCACAAGGTCGGGGAATGGCATGTGACGCATGACCGGCTTGTGCAGTACATGCGCGCCGTCGATCAGGCATCAGACCGCATCACGTTGAAGGATATTGGCAAGACCTACGAAGGCCGGCCGCAGGTCGTGCTGACGGTCACCTCACCTGCAAACCACGCTCGGATCGAATCCATCCGCAAGGAGCACCTCAAATTGAGCGACCCTGACCAGTCGGCCGGACTGAACACGGCAGAGATGCCCGCCGTCCTCTGGATCGGCTGCAGCATCCATGGCAACGAGGCCAGCGGCGCCAATGCATCACTGCTCGGCATCTATCACCTCGCCGCGGCCAGGGGACCGGAGATCGATGAGATCCTCTCCCGCACCGTCATCCTGTTGGATCCTTCCTTCAATCCTGATGGATTACAGCGGTTTTCCTCCTGGGTGAACAGCCACAAGAGCATCACGGGCGTGAGCGATCCGAACCACCGCGAGTTCAGCGAGGCCTGGCCCGGCGGACGTTTCAACCACTACTGGTTCGACCTGAACCGCGACTGGCTGCCGGCGCAACATTATGAGAGCAAGAACAGGCTCATGGTCTTCCACGACTGGAAGCCGAACATCCTGACCGATCATCACGAGATGGGCACCAACGCGACCTTCTTCTTCCAGCCCGGAGAGCCTGCGCGCGTGAACGGCAATACCCCGAAACGCAATCAGGAACTGACCGGAGAGATCGCGACCTATCACGCGAAGCATCTCGACCGGATCGGATCGTTGTATTTCACCAAGGAAGGATATGATGATTTTTATTATGGAAAAGGTTCCACCTATCCGGATGTGAACGGCGGCATCGGCATCCTCTTCGAACAGGCGAGTTCCCGTGGGCATATCCAGGAAAGTGTCAACGGTCCGCTGAGCTTCCCGTTCACCATCCGCAATCAGTTCACCACCATGCTCTCCACCATGGAGGCAGCCGTGAAGATGCGGACCAAGCTGCTCGACTATCAGCGAGGATTCTACCAGGATGCCCGCAAGGAAGCAGCCGCATTTCCGGTGAAGGCATACGTATTCGGAGATGCCATCGATCCGGTGAAGACGGACCTCTTCGTCCAGATGCTGCTGCGCCACCAGATCCGGATTCACCGGCTGAAATCAGACATGACCGCCGGCGGGCAGAAATTCAGCACGGGCAACGCGTTTGTGGTACCCGCACAGCAGACCCAGTTCAAGCTCATCAAATCGATCTTTGAAAAGAACACGAAATTCGACGACAGCCTGTTCTACGACATCTCGGCCTGGACGATCCCGCTCGCCATGGGCGTTCCCTACGCAGAGTTGAATGTCTGGAACCCGGAGCAGTCGGCCGGAGAAACGGTCACGGCCGCCGAAACGCGCATGCCGGCGCCGGAGCGGAGTAACTACGCCTATGTACTCTCCTGGAAGGATTATTTCGCGCCCCGCGCCCTTTACTTGTTGCAGCGCCGTGGGGTGATCACCAAGGTGGCCACGACCACATTCGGCTCGAGCGACCGAACCTTCGGGCATGGCGATATTCTGATCCCGGTTCACAATCAGTCCCTCTCGCCGGATGACTTGTTCGCACTCGTAAAAGAGGTGCAGTCAGAGACGCAGACAAGGTTCCATGCTCTGTCAACTGGCCTGTCTGCCGCCGGCATCGACCTCGGCAGCAGCAGCTTCCAGCGTTTGCAGCAACCCTCCGTGATGGTTTTTGCCGGCACGGGAACTACGGCCACGGATGTGGGAGAGATCTGGCATTTGTTCGATCAGCGATATGGGATCCCTGCCAGCATCGTCGAAGTCGGACAATTTGGTCGCATCGATGCCTCCCGGTATAATGTGATCATCATGCCGAGTGGAACCTATAACACGCTGACCAAGGACAGTCAGGAGAAACTGCGTGAATGGGTATCGAATGGTGGCACGCTGGTGGCCACGGAGGATGCGGTACAGTTCCTCGCCGGCAACGGATTCACGAAGGTGACCTTCCGGAAAGATGGTTATCGGGAAGACAGCACTTCCATCCGCGCTTATGAATTGAAGACGGACGACCGCCGTGCGGTGGACATGCCCGGTAGCATTTTCGAGGCCACGCTGGAGACTACGCATCCGATCGCTTATGGTTATACCCAGCCGACGATCAGTGTCTTCAAGAGCAACAATCTCTTCATGGAGAAGAACAGATCTCCGTATAATACGCCCGTGCGTTTGACGGCCAAGCCGTTGCAGGCGGGATATCTGCACAGTCGCTTTGCGAAAGTAGCCCCGCTGGCAGCCAGCGTCAACATCGATGCGATGGGTTCCGGAAGGATCGTATCCATGACGGAGAACCCGAATTTCCGGGCGTTCTGGTTTGGAACAAACCGCCTCCTAATGAATGCGGTGTTCTTCGGGAGTGTGATTGATGCCCGGTAGGCATTGTGGATATTTTAGGAAGAAAATACAAGATCCTTCGCTTCGCTCAGGATGATATCACAGTGTGGTTAACTTCAGGTATTGGCTGTTCTTTCATAATCACAACATACAAATTCATGTCATCCTGAGGCCTCCGAAGGATCTTGTATTGGCTGTATATCGTTGACTTGGCGCAAACAGCTTTCGTGTTGTATCGGCAGTTAATACAAGATCCTTCGCTTCGCTCAGGATGACATCACAGTGTGGTTAACTTCACGAATTG
>CAJBZC010000239.1 GCA_903959965.1 uncultured bacterium | reverse complement strand
GCGAGTTCGCGGGAGGTGGTCATGCGCTTGCCCAGGGGGATCTTATCTGTGATCTTTTGGAGCGTGCCTTCCGGATCGGGGAGGGTGTTCACCCATTTTTGATAGAGCGGGGTAAAGCATTCCGCTACGATGACGGCATTCACCCGGATGCCATATTTCAGCAGTTCTACCGCCCACTCACGCGTCAGCGCATTGCGTCCACCATTGGCTGCTGCATAGGCTGAGGTGCCGCCCTGTCCGGTTTCCGCGGTCTTTGATGTGATGTTCACGATCGATCCGCCGGTGGCTTTCAATGCAGGTAGCGCGTGGTGTGCCATCAGATAGTAGTGCACGAGATTTCGGTGCAGCGATGCCATGAAATCCTCATAGCTGCCGTTTTCGAGTGATACTCCGTCGTTGGCTCCGGCGTTGTTCACCAGACCGTCTATCCTTCCAAACTTCACCATCACCTCGGCCACCGCCTTTCCGCATTGTGCCGGATCGGATAACTCTGCGGTGACCTGAAAGCCATGTGGGGCGTGCTCTTTAAGTGAGAGGAGGTTATCCGCTTCACTGCGTCC
Source organism: uncultured bacterium (assembly GCA_903959965.1). Lineage (GTDB taxonomy): Bacteria > Bacteroidota > Bacteroidia > Chitinophagales > Chitinophagaceae > Pollutibacter. Next base: position 1,051 of record CAJBZC010000239.1, on the reverse strand, counting down.
GACGATCACCGGGATCGCTCCTTCTTCCGTCAGGGTCTGCACGATACCCGCTCCGATACCCTTTGCGCCACCGGTCACGATGACGACTTTTCCTGTCATACCAAGTTCCATCCGTCTATGTTGTAGAATTTACAAGTGTTATTTCCCCAGATATTTTCACGTTCCGCTTCTGTTACCTGACCCAGGAATCGGTCGATGACCGTTTTCACAGTCTGATATCCGCCCGCCAGCAGGCAAACGGGCCAGTCGGTCCCGAAGCAGAGTCTGTCAGTACCAAAGCATTCGCCGGCGATCTCCAGGTAAGGGGCGAGGTCTTCGTATGTCCAGTTTTTCCAGTCGGCTTCCGTTACCATCCCGCTTAATTTACAGTAGATGCCGGGATGCTGGGCGAGGATCTTCATGTTTTCCTTCCAGGGCTTGATCCGGCCGTTGGCGATATCTGGCTTGGCGATGTGATCCAGGATGAAGGGCTGGTCGGGGAAGCGTTCGGTGAATCGGATGAGGGAGGGGAGTTGATCGTGATAGACCAGCAGGTCATAGGTGAAACCGGTACCATCGAGCTTGTTTATGCCTTCGATGAATGCCCGGTTGGTCAGGTATTTTTCATCGGGCTGCCCCTGCATGATCGTTCTGAAACCCTTCAGAATCCGGTGTTCGCGCCATTGGGCGAGTCTGTCGGAAATATCCGGTGCTTTGAAATCAACCCATCCGACCACGGCGCGGATGAACTCATTTTCATCAGCCAGGTCCAGCAGAAATTGGGTCTCATCTTCCGTTTCATCCGCTTGCACTGCCACGCATCCGTCGATGCCGGCGGTGGCCAGTTCGGGGGCCAGGTCGGCCGGCAGGAAATCGCGTCTGATGACCTGCATGCGATCATCGATCCATCCATGTCTTACAGGATCGTATCTCCAAAAATGTTGATGTGCATCAAGCCTCATGCACTAAAGAAAATAAAAAATATCCAATGTTTGCCTGTGCCGCCGTAATTTCCCTACACAAAAACGTTTGCAAATGAGAACATGCCTGGGTATTCTGTTCGCACTGTCCG
>CAJBZC010000238.1 GCA_903959965.1 uncultured bacterium | reverse complement strand
GTCAGATGCGATCTGCCGCGATCAGCCGTGCCGGTCAGCACCCTCCAGTGGTTTTCGCTGTCGCGCGCACTGGTCTGGTTATACGACTGGCCGGCCATGGCGGCAAAACTGGCGAGCAGGTCGACCTGACTGAAGAGCACATCTGATCTACTACCGGCCTTGATCCGAGCAGGCCAGCTAACGGCCATAGGCACCCGTGTTCCGGCCTCGAAAGCGCTGTACTTGCCCCCGCGGAAGGGTCCCCAGGGTCTGTGGCTGCCGAGTTTCTCAACGGCCTGATCGACATAACCGTCATCCAGTACCGGGCCGTTATCACTGGTGAAGATCACCATGGTCCGACCGGTCAGTTTCAGATCATCCAGGGTCTTCAGGATGCGTCCGACGCTTTCGTCAAGTTCGAGTAGCACATCACCACGCGGACCAAAACCAGACTTCCCCTGAAAGCGCTCATGCGCCACCCTGGGTACATGGATATCATGGGTCGCGAAGTATAGAAAAAAAGGCTTGCGGGCATTGTCGCGGATGAAGCCCGTGGCCTTTGTGGTGAAACTGTCTGCCATGTCTTCATCCCGCCAGAGGGCAGACTTTCCGCCCTTCATGAATCCGATGCGACCGACACCATTGACGATGGAGTTGTTGTGACCATGGGTCCAGGGGAGTTTGACCAGATGAGGATGAGATACTGCCGTGGGTTCATTGTCAATGTTCTTGTCGTAATCAACCCGGATGGGATCGTCTTTTGAAAGATTCATCACCCGTCCGTTCTCCATGTACACACAGGGGACCCGGTCGCCTGTGGCCGGCATGATGTAGGAATAATCGAACCCGATCTCATTTGGACCCGGCTTCACCAGCGTGTTCCAGTCCGGCCCTTCAGGACCGCCCATACCGAGGTGCCATTTCCCGACCACACCGGATCGGTAACCAGCGCGACCAAGCACACGGGGGATGGTCTCCTTTTCGACCGGAATGATCAGTGATGCATTGCCTCGGGCGATGCCGGTGCCGGTGCGCCGCCATGCGTATTCGCCTGTGAGCAGGGAATAACGGGAAGGGGTACACGTAGATGCGGTGGCATGGGCATTAGTCAGGTCCAGGCCGCCCTTGAACAGCCGGTCGATGTTTGGTGTAGGGATCTTTCCACCATGTGCAGACAGATCTCCGTATCCCACATCATCAGTATAGATGACAATGATATTGGGACGCTCCGCAGTGGGTAATGACTGCGCATAACCCGGATGTATCAGGGATCCTGAGAGCAAAGTGCATCCTAATGTAATTTTCGCAAAACAGGCAAGAACAGTACGCCTCATCAGATATCAAATTTTAAAATAAATATGAGTAAAAAAAATGTGGGATGATTTCGATGGATCCCCTGAAGTTCATCGCAGGGTGCAGACCAAAGAATTGTTCAGGGTTTCACATATCCATGTTCGGCCAGGAAGGCGTCCACCTTCGGCCAGATATCCGATCGGTATCGGGGCTGATTGAAAAAGCCATGCCCTGCCCCTTCATAGAGATGTACATCACAGCGACCGCCCACGGCCCGGATCTTCTCCCGGAAGGCTTCCGCCGTGGACACCGGGATCAGATCATCTTTTGTACCCAGGAAAAAGATGGAGGGTGGAAATCCCTTTCGGATGCCGTGCATGGGCGAGAAGGCCGGAAACCAATCCTTGACGCGCGCATATCCATAGCCATCGGGGCCGTTATCGATCACGGGATTGAAGAGCAGGAGCAGATCCGGACGGGAACTGATGGCGCGGTCATCCTGCGGATCATCCAGTCCATCCGAGGTGTAACAAGCTGCGGCCAGGTGACCTCCTGCGGATCCGCCGCCGGCCGCGATCCTGTTCGGATCGATGCCCCAGGCGGGTGCGTGGCTGCGGACGAAGCGCATGGCAGACCGGGCATCGTGTAATGATTGCAGGGGTGTGGTGCCGTTGATCGACTTTACCCGATAATCGGCAATGATCGTTACCATACCCTTTCGGGCCAGGTGCACCGACTGATCATGAAACTGTTCGATGTTACGTCCGTTCCATCCGCCACCGAAAAAAAACACCGCGGCAGGACGTCCCTTTTGCAATGTATCCGCAGCGCGCTCATAGACCCGGATGACCTGCTCAAAGCTGTCCAGCCGCTTGACGATCCAGGTACGGATACGCAGATCAGGCAGCGAGTCGATCCTCATGGGTTGTTGAGCCCGGATGGTATTGACCAACATCATCACGGCTAACCAGAAAAGGAAGCCAGACACCAATTTCTTCATGTGTGGAATGTACGAAAAAAATCCGCAGTGGCGCATTGATTACCTTTGTGACGCAACCAGACTTAAAGAATTAAATATAAGATATGGAGATCGGCATTGACAGTTTCGCGGCTCGTTTCACGGCACCTGGTATGCCTGCACTGGATGGCGAGGCTGCCATTGCTCAATTACTGGGCCGCATTGAGCATGCGGACCGAGCGGGGCTGGACGTATTCGGCATCGGGGAGCATCACCGCAAGGACATGCTGGATGCTGCCAATGCGCTGATCCTGGCGGCCGCAGCGACCAGAACCACGCGCATCCGGCTGACGAGTGCGGTGACGGTGCTCAGTGCGGCAGATCCCGTGCGCGTGTTCCAGCAGTTTGCGACGCTGGATCTGATCTCAGGCGGACGGGCGGAGATGGTGGTCGGGCGCGGCTCTTCGATCGAGGCCTTTCCGCTCTTCGGCTACCGGCTGGAGGATTACGACGAACTGTTCACCGATAAGCTGGACCTGCTCCTGAAGGTGCGGGCCAGTGAATTCGTAACCTGGTCGGGTAGATACCGCCCGGCTATGCACAACCTGCCAGTCTATCCGCGTCCGATACAGGATCCGCTGCCGATATGGATAGGTGTAGGTGGTACCCCCTCGAGTTTTGCGCGCGCGGGCCGGCTCGGATTGCCGCTGATGATTGCGGTGATCGGCGGGGAGACCCATCGTTTTCGTCCGCTGGTGGATAAGTACCGGGAAGCCTGGCTACAGGCCGGACATCCGGAAGGTCAGATGCGGGTGGGACTGCACTCCTTTGGCTATGTAGCCGACAAGCGCGAGGAAGCCCTGGAGGATTTCTGGCCGGGATACTATGAGAACATGAGCCGCATCGGCCGGGAGCGAGGCTGGGCGCCCATCACCCGGGCGCAGTACGATGCGCAGACGGGACCCCGGGGTGCCTTTCTGATCGGCACGGCAGAGGATGTAGCGGAGAAGATACATCGTCACAGTGAGGCGCTGGGCTGCATCAACCGCTTCTGCTTCATGATGGAAAATGCCGTGGTATCAAATGAAAAGATCCTGCATACCATCGATCTGATGGGCCGGGAGGTCAAGCCCCTGCTGGGTTTGTGACCCTTTATATTTATTTTTTCGGGAGCAGCAAAGGCTTCAGCGCAATTCTTCCCGGCGACCGCCGGTGACACGTCGCAGCCTGTAGCGTTCGCCGTCGGCCACGCGGTGGTAGGTACGCAGCCCGATGTCTGCCAGGATGCCGATTGTGATGAGCTGTATCCCGCCGAGCAGGAGGATCATACCGAGGATCAGCAGGGGCTTACCCCAGATATCCTGACCCATTAGTTTGAGCGCAAATAAATATAAATTCACCAATACGCCGGCCGAGAAGGCCAGGAAGCCACCGGTACCGAAGATATGCATCGGTTTCTGGCTGTAGCGACGCATGAAATAGATGAGCATCAGGTCGCTGATCACGCGAAAGGTGCGGGACAGATTGTATTTCGAGGTGCCAAAGCGACGCGGATGATGGCGGACGTCCACTTCCGTCATGCGTGCACCGTTGAGGCTCGCGACGGCCGGGATGAAGCGGTGCATCTCGCCATGTAATTGCAGCGCACGAGCTTCTTCGGTGCGCATCACTTTGAGGGTGCAACCGAAATCCTGGAGAGTCACCTTCGTAATGCGACGGATCAGTCGGTTGGCGATCAGGCTGGGGATCTTACGAACCAGCATCTTATCCTTTCGATCCTTCCGGTTGCCTGCGACGATGTCCCAGTCCTCCCGTTGTATCTTCTCCAGCATCATAGGAATATCAAGCGGATCGTTCTGCAGGTCGCCGTCCAGGAAGGCGATGAATTGGCCGGATGCCTGGTCGATCCCGGCTGCCATGGCCGTGCTTTGTCCGTAGTTCTTGCGGAGTTCCACCAGCATCACCGATGCCCCTGTTCTGGCCCGCACTTTCTCCCGGGTTCCGTCGGTGCTGAAATCATCCACGATGATGGTTTCGTGATCAATGTCCTTCAGTGCGGTTTGAACGGCATCGATCAGCAGGTCGATGCTTTCAACTTCATTGAGGACCGGAATGACGACGGAGAGCAGGCAGGTCGGCCTTGACGGCGGCAGCGTATGATCGGGCATATTGGCGGGTTTTGGACCTGGCCTTTGCCAGTGTTTCAGG
>CAJBZC010000237.1 GCA_903959965.1 uncultured bacterium | reverse complement strand
CGATGATGCGCATGGTTTCCTGCACCTGAATATCTTTTCCCAGGTTTTTGGACCATTGCTTGCGTCGTTCGAGTTTATCTTCATCCTGGGCCAGCGCTTTCAGGTCCTGCGGAAGCAACTCTACGTCGAGTGACTGAATATTGCGTGTGAGGGTATCGATACGGCGGATCGCATCGCGGATGCTTTTCTGTTCTGATCGATACCTGGCAAGGTTCAGGCTTTGTTCGCCTTCAGTGGATTTCTGCAATTTGGCAGTGGCTTCGCGAATGGAGTTGAAAACCGGATGTGTTTTCAGTCGCTCGTTGCTTGTAGCGGTCACGGCGTCTTTGATATACGGGGTACGCACCAGCGTTATGGGTGCTTTTCCAATTTCGTCCCAGGGGAGCGCATCTGGGTTATCCTTTTCCCGCATTTTCAGGTATTCGTATTGATCGGGCAGAATGATATCGGGTATTACACCGCGCTGTTGGGTGGAGCCTCCGTTGACTCTATAAAACTTCTGGAGGGTGAGTTTGAGGGATCCGAGTTCACCCACATCCGCATTCTGGCTGATGGAGGTGGCGCGTTCAAGACCGATGTTTCGCTGCACCGTGCCTTTGCCATAAGTCGAGGAGCTGCCGACGATAATGCCCCGGTTGTAATCCTGCATGGCGGCCGCGAGAATCTCTGATGCAGAAGCGCTGAACTGATTGACCATGATGGCAAGGGGCCCATCGTACAGTACACTCCGATCGCGATCTCTCAAGATAGATGGGTTCCCGTCACGATCCTTTACTTGCACTATGGGACCTTCCGGAATGAAGAAACCTGCAATCTGAACGACGTCATAAAGAGAACCTCCCCCATTGTTTCGGAGATCCATGATGATACCATCTACTTTCTGCTCGCGAAGTTTAAGCACCTCCTTGTACACATCCTGCGCAGATCTTGCACCGTTAGGACGTTCCCAGTCGGCATAGAACTCCGGCAAAAAGATATAACCCACTTTTCGGCCGTCTTGCTTGACGATGGCACTGCGGGCGTATGTCTCATCGAGGACGATCTCGTCGCGGATGAGGCTGACAACCTTTACAGATCCGTCGGCCTTTCGCAGGGTGACTCTGACTTCAGTGCCCTTCTTTCCCCGGATGAGTTTTACGGCGTCTTCTACTTCATAGCCACTCACGTCTACGGGTTCATCCGTTCCCTGACCGACCTTCACGACCTGGTCGCCCACGGCAAACTCTCCGGATTTCCAGGCGGGCATCCCTGTTACGAGGGTCGCAATGCGAATGGTCCCATCTTCTTCGCGCAGTGAGGCACCAATGCCATAAAAGCGGCCGCTCATCTGTTCGTCAAAGGATCTCTTCTCGACGGGCGGGAAGAAGCGTGTATGCGGATCCATTGTTTCGGTGACGGTATTCACCAGAAGATTGAACCTTTCCTCTTCTGTGAACCGAACATTTCTGCGCTGAAAGCCGCGCTCCATGATGGTTTGTAATCGGGTCCGGGCTTCCTGCTCGAGTTGAGCGTCTGTCTTCACGACAAAATCCTTCTGGCCCTTATTCGCATCCCTTTGATCCAGCAGATCTGCATAGCGGTCAAGGGACATATACTTAAGCCGTTTACGCCATAGCTCCCGGCGGGCCGTTGCATTGGCGGGATAATCGTTGTCGCCCGGCTCGGGTTT
>CAJBZC010000236.1 GCA_903959965.1 uncultured bacterium | reverse complement strand
GCCTCGGCATTCCTGACACCTGTCTTAAAAATGAAATACAGGAAAGGATAGAAATCTGAAAGCTTAGTTCTGTTGGAAATGACGATGCTATCCTTTTTGAAAACATCAAGGATTTTTGAGATTTCATCTTCAGAAAAAGGTTTCCTATCCGGCCTGTCGATTTTTTTAACTTTCCTTCGACAGACACCTTCCAAAGGGTTAGATTCCCAGATTTTCTTTTTTACGAGATGCCCAAAGAAGTACTGCAATATTGATAACCGCTCATTGTAGGTCTGACTGCCCAGATTTTCCCTGTTGAATTTATCCAGTATCTGAGCGGAAGAAATGTCAGCCCAACGCCTTAGCATACCCCTCACCCCATAATAGTGCATATTTTGGTTGCAGTCTATCTGTTTATAGGAAAGCGCCCATGATTCAAAGGCTGAACTGAGCGTAAAAGGTACCTGCTCCTTTGGCTTGGGTGACTGCTTTCTCGAAGACAACGGTATTTCAGGTTTGGGGTTATAACGATCTAATGAATGATCGAATAATCCCAATACCATGTCCTGTTCAATCTGCAGGGCCAGTTTCTTTGCCTGCAGTAAGTTGATTGCATTGAACGCTGAATGGCTAATAGTGTATCGTACTCCCTGATACCTCCAACGTAGCCTGACTCTATTTCTGAAATTTGAAACTGTAACTGATCCCTTCTGCGATTTGATACCCATTTGATACCCAAAATGATAATTTCAGGCACCACTCCCCCATTTCCAACCTCCCTTCTACCTGTTTTCCCGATTCCCAGAACCACCCACAATCCCCTCACCTTCAATTCATTGCATAAAAAAACCGCAACTTCATCAGCTGCGGTATCCGTGGATTGTACTGGATTCGAACCAGTGACCCCTACTCTGTCAAAGTAATGCTCTAAACCAACTGAGCTAACAATCCGAACAGGTAACAAATATAGAAAGAAAATCCGTTCCCCGGAAATCAAAATTCCGCATTAGCTTTCCAGCAAATCTGCTCCATGACACGCCATTTTCTGTTGATAATGCTGATCGCCATACTCCCATACCTGCCCGGACAGGCACAATCTATCCGACCCCTCACCGCCGGTACCAAAACCTCCCTGCGCGGACTCTCCGCACCGGACGACCAGGTCGTATGGTCCAGCGGTAGCAATGGATTTGTCGGCAGATCCACCGATGGCGGCATCCACTGGACATGGCGTCAAGTGCCCGGTTTCGAACGGACAGATTTCCGGGATATCGAGGCGTTCGACAGCCTCACGGCCGTGATCATGGGGATCAGCGATCCAGGATATATCCTGCGCACGGATGATGGCGGCAACCATTGGCAGGTCGTGTACGCAGACAGCACGAAGGGCGTGTTCATGGATGCCATGCACTTACTGCCCGACGGCCGGGGCATAGTCGTCGGAGATCCGATCGACGAGAAACTCTATGCGGTGGAAACCACTGATAACGGACGAAAATGGCAGCGGGTCGATCCCGCTAAGCTCCCGTCACTGGAAGATGGAGAAGCATTCTTTGCATCCAGTGGCGGGAACGTTATGCTGTACGACAATAGCTCCTTCGGAGCCGTCACCGGTGGTGTCAGCAGCAGATGGCTGACCACTGCAGGGAGTGTCCGGCTTCCATTGCAACAAGGGCGGCAAAGTACGGGTGCAAATGCCGTCGCGGCGGGTTATAACGGCCGGCTGGTGGTTGTCGGGGGCGACTTCGCCAACGACAAGCGAACCGACAGTACATGCGCTGTATCCATAGACGGTGGCAAGACCTGGCTGATACCGACCATTGGATTGAATGGCTATCGTTCCTCCGTGACACACCTCGGAAACGGAAGATTTCTTGCCTGTGGCACCTCTGGTGTGGATATCTCAGAGGATGGTGGCATGCACTGGAGGCTGGTTACCGGAGAAGGCTTCCACGTGAGCACCCATTCAAAATGTGGCAAGCGCAATTACCTGGCCGGTAGCAACGGACGCGTAGCGGTAGTGGAAAACATCGACCGCTAGGGCACGAAGCAAGGATGGAAACAACCTACTTCAACTCCTTCACTTTCAGATCCTTCCACCTCACTTTAATACCACCACCATCATGGATCTGCAACGCGATGAACCCGCGCCCTTGGCCGACCTTCGCGTCCTTCAAATGGATCATCTGGTGACCGTTCAGCCAGGAAGTGATCTCATCGCCGCGGACGGTGATCTTTAATTTATTCCATTCACCCGTCTTCAGCCACTGCTCGTCCTCCGGCTTGGGCTGGATCAACCAGCCGCGACCATAAGATTCATACACGCCGCCGGTATGACTGCCCTTCGGCGCCACCTCAACCTGCCAGCCGCTGATCTTTACGCCGTCAATGGACGAACGAATGAACACGCCGCTGTTGCCATTGGCCTCCTGCTTGAACTGCAGCGTGAGGGTAAAATCCTGATAGGCCTTATCCGTGGAGAGATATCCGTACTTCTTCTCCGGACCACTCTCACAGACCAGTTCCCCGTCCTGGACATACCATTTCTCGGTGCCGTGGACGGTCCATCCTGTTAGGTCTTTTCCGTTGAAAATGCTTTTAGACTGTGCAAGGGCGGCAGTGGTGATGAAGGTGCAAACTACACACCAGGCAAGGACGATCGTTCTCATGCGTCTGTTTGAGGGATGAAATGTTGATTGTTCAACTCAAGATACATCATTCAACGATATCGAGATCAGGCTGTATAAACCAGGGGCGACTCGCCCTTTCCGATGACCACTTCCTTCTGTGTTGATCCCTCCACCCGGCCGATGATGCGGGCATCCACGCCCCAATGACGGGCGATGTTCAGGATGGCCGAAGCAGCCGCTTCCGAAGTATAGATCTCCATCCGGCAGCCCATGTTGAAGACCTGGTACATCTCGCGATCATCTGCTCCGCTGGCCTGCTGAATGAGTCTGAAAACAGGGGGCGTGTCGAAGAGATCATCCTTGACGATGCGCATGGGTCCTGGCAAGTACTTCAGGCACTTGGTCTGCCCGCCACCGCTGCAATGGATCAAACCATGTACATCTTCGAAATGCGCGGTGAGCACCTGACGAAGCACCGGCGCAAAAGTGCGGGTGGGACTCAGCAACAGCTTACCGGCCGTAGGTGCACCGGGCGCTTCAGCCACGGGATCGGTCATGCGGAAAGGGCCGATGTACGTGACCGCATCTGCCAGCGCGGGATCATAGGATTCAG
>CAJBZC010000235.1 GCA_903959965.1 uncultured bacterium | reverse complement strand
TTTGCAGATCGGGTCGAGGGCATTTCACGCATTCATCAGGACGACAGATTCCCCGGGCAAGACAGTCTGTATCGTGAATCACTACGTCCGCAGGTGCATTTCTCCACCCAACGTGGCTGGAACAACGATCCCAACGGACTAGTGTGGCACGACGGGGAGTATCACATGTATTACCAGCACAATCCCTACGAGCGGGAGTGGGAGAACATGCATTGGGGACATGCAGTCTCGAAGGATTTGATACATTGGGAGGAACTTCCCGCGGCCTTGTTTCCCGATACGCTTGGCACGATGTTCTCCGGGTCGGCCGTGATCGATCAACAGAACACCGCCGGTTTCGGCAAGAGCGCCCTGGTCGCGATCTACACGGCGGCTGGCAAACGAATGACGCAAAACATCGCTTACAGCCTGGATCGGGGCAGGACATTCAAAAAGTATTCCGGCAATCCGCTGCTGGGCGCCGACCGGGATCCGAAGGTTTTCTGGTATGCACCCGGAAGGCATTGGGTCATGGCCTTGTTCAATGAGAATTATGTGGCGATCTACAACTCACCCGATCTGAAAAAATGGATCTACAAGAGCCAGGTGAAGGGTTTCTACGAGTGTCCAGAACTCTTCGAACTGCCTGTGGACGGAAATCCCGCACAGCGCAAGTGGGTGATGTATGCTGCTTCCGGCACTTACATGATCGGGCGTTTCGACGGAGCCGTATTCACACCGGAGAAGGGGAAGTATCACTATCACACCGGGGTCATGTACGCGGCTCAGACATATAATAATACGCCCGACGGTCGCCGCATCCAGGTGGGATGGGGGAGGGTGGAATCCCCGGGTATGCCCTTCAACCAGCTGATGTTGTTTCCGCAGGCGCTCAGCCTGAAGACTACTTCCGAGGGGGTTCGACTTTTCTGTAACCCGATCCCGGAGATCTCCACATTGCACCGCTCCCATCACGACCTCAGTGGACTGTCCGTTGCCGCGGCCAATGAGCGACTGAAAACCGTGAAATCAGATCTTTTGCATGCCGTCATGGACATCGAGATCGACAAGGGCCTGGGACTGGAACTCTTTTATAAGGGAAATCCTATTCTTTTTTACGACGGCAACTTCACGAAATTCAACGGGTTCCCTTACGAGTCCGAAAAACCCGGGGCCTTCCGTTTCCGCATCGAAACGATCCTCGACCGGACAACTGTCGAAGGATATGTCGATGGTGGCAAACTGTTCGTCTCGGACGCCCTCCGGCCCGCCAAGTCCACCAACGGCCTGGAACTTCGCGGTGACCTAAAGATCCACCGCCTCGATCTTTACGAGCTCGGGTCGATCTGGAAGTAATCTAAACTCGATCCTCAACTCTTGGAGAGTCCTCAACTCTTGGAGAGTTGCCAACTCTCCAAGAGTTCTTGTATTTCCTTCGCGCCCTCGCGGTAAGGCCTGGTACTCCTACTTCAACGTTGCAATCACGGCCTCATTGGCCTTGCGAACCCGCTCCACATCCAGCTTCATTTTCTTACGGTCATACGTCATCAGCCCGTTGACTTCAATCTCTACATCCGTCGTCTGGGTGTAAACCGCAGCGGAATAGCCGAAAGGAATCAGCCCCTTCAATTTTTGGGTGTATTCCACGTATTTATCGGTCACTTCGCCGGAGGTCTTGTATTGGACATATCCCCAGTTACGATTCTTCTCCCACAAATGCTCTTCCAGCGCCAGCCCAATGCCGCCATATTCACCTAGTACATTCACCCGCTTGCTATCATATAATCCCATCACCGGATCGGGGTAATGATGCATGTCGAGCATGTCTCCCACATCATAATGATTGCCACCGCTGGCGGGATTGACCAGCCTCGACGGATCATAGATCTTTGTCCGGTCGACGACCTCGGCCGTCTTGAACTGCCCCCAGGCCTCATTGAATGGTACCCAGGTGACGACTGATGGATTGGAGATGCACAGGTCCATTATCTCCTTCCACTCGCGATGGAAATTGTCCTCCGATGCCACACTTCTTACCAGCTCCTGACCCGCGAAATAGTTCCGCTGCTCCCAGCGCGGATTTCGGTCGCCACTTGGCATGTCCTGCCATACCAGTATGCCCTCCTTGTCGCAGTGATAATACCAGCGAGCCGGCTCCACCTTGACATGCTTCCGGATCATATTGAAGCCGAAAGCCTTTGTTTTCATAATATCAAATCGTAACGCCTCGTCCGTTGGCGCTGTGTAAAGGCCATCAGGCCACCAGCCCTGATCCAGCGGGCCAAACTGGAAGTAATCCTTGTTGTTCAACTGCATCCTCCACACCCCATTGGCATCGGCTTTGGTGGAGATCTTACGCATCCCGGCGTAACTCTTCACTTTGTCGATTGGAGCTCCATCGCGCACCAGATTCACCTCGAGATCATACAGGAACGGGCTTTCCGGAGACCACAGTTTTGCATCCGGAACGGCTACTAATACTTCCTCTCCGGCAGCAGCGCGGCCCGTGCTCTTCAGGACGCCCTGATCGTAAACCTTCACTTCCACCAGGTCACCCGGACGACTGCCCGCTGTTTGTCCCGAAACGGTGAGATTGCCGCCGTCGATGTTCGGCGTGATCCGCAACGATTTCACATGCGCCGGCGAAACAGGCTCCAGCCATACCGTCTGCCAGATGCCTGTGACAGCCGTGTACCAGATCCCGCGCGGATCCGCGACCTGCTTGCCCCGTGGCTGATAGCCCTTGTCCGTCGGATCCCATACCCGCACCACCAGCTTCTGACTGCCGGTTTTGGAAAGCCAGGGCGTGATGTCGAAACTGAACGGCGTGTATCCGCCCACATGCGAGCCAACTTTCACATCGTTCACCCACACATCCGCTTTCCAGTCGACCGCTCCGAAATGGAGCAACACATCCTTTCCCTTCCATCCCGCAGGGATATTGAACGTACGATGATACCAGAGCTCCTGTTTCTCGCCTACAGTCTTCATCACGCCCGACAGACTGGACTCCACTGGATAAGGCACCAGGATCTTGCCATCGAACGAAGACGGAACATTGCTACCGGCCGGCTTCAACGCATAATCCCAC
>CAJBZC010000234.1 GCA_903959965.1 uncultured bacterium | reverse complement strand
CCTCGGCGGCCTCGGGATGACAGCCAGAGGGGAGTGCGTTTTTTGATACACAAAATGAAATTAATCGATCCTTTTATTATCATCCTCCCTCAATTGTCATCCCGAGGCCTCCGAGGGACCTTGTATTGGCTGTTCTAACGATACGACCTTAATTAGACCCCGATCAATTTTTCCGCTCCGCCCGGATCTGCTCCAGTACAGCCTTGGCTTTCTCCAATTCAGATGCGTTTTTTTTCAGATCTTCTGAATTCTCTGCCAGTTCCTTTTCCAGTTTCTGTTTCTTCTTTTCCAGGTCCGACTGCTTCTTTTCGGATTTTTTCACGACATCTTCCTGTTCCGAAATACGCTTCTCCAGGTCATAGGCCCCTACAGCAGCTCCCAGTCCATCAAAAAAGGCCTGGGCCGCCGGAGATGCGGCGGTTGCTTTGGCCACTTCCTGATTCTTCGGATCACGGAGCAAGATATCTTCTCCGGGTTCAGCTAGAATGACGGAGAGGATCGAATTGGAGGATGCACCCCTTCCGGATCCTTCCACCTTGTAATACAGATCGAAATAGCGGGCGTCATCCGCCTTGAATTTGACCTGTTTCGCATAATTCAGACCGCGGACAAACTTCACCTTCACGCCAAGCTTTTCCACATATCGCTCCAGCGCCGCCTCCAGATCACGCTCCGGATATCGAAATTCCAGGATACTCGCAGGCTGCTTGGTTTTTTGATGATCCAGGGTGCCGTCGTAACGTTTCACCGGATCGATGGGAGCCTGGGCGATTGTCAACAGGCTGAAACAGATCAGTAAAAGGGTCAGTGAAAATTTAAACGGCATTTGATTTGTTTTAAGATCATTCAAAAGTCCGTAAAAAACAGAAAGAAAATCGTGTAATCCGTTCAATAATAACCCTGTGCCATTCGTTCCTTTGCAGTGATCTATCCCATGATCGGATCGATCACCCCATTGACATGAGCCATCAAAAAAAACGCATCGGCATTGTCCTGACCAAACCCCCGGCCTATTCCGAAACTTTTTTCCGGAACAAGGTGGACGTATTGGAGAAGGCCGGATATGAAGTGATCCTCTTCACCGGCGGGACACGTAAGGGTGGCGGGCATTTCAAGCAGATCAGCGTCGGGTTCGACATCCAGCGGCCTCGCTGGCAGCTTCCTTTTCAGATGATCTGGGCGACGGCCCGACTGGCTCTTTCTCCGCGCAGGGCGCTACAGTTATTTAGGCTAAATCAGGCCGATGGATATACGTTGCGCGACAATATCGCATCTCTTATGAATGCGGCGCATATCATCGGATACGATCTGCGCTGGCTGCATTTTGGTTTCGCCCTGAACGCCATCCTGCTGGAGAACCTGGCCCGGATAACCGGAGCACGCATGGCCGTGTCCATCCGCGGATTCGACATCAGCATCATTCCGATAAAATCTCCCGGCGCTTACAAACGCGTATGGCCGAAGGTGGATCGGCTGCACTACATCTCAGAAGCGCTCTACCACAAGGCCCTGGCCGACGGACTGCCCGCGACCACTTCGGCGATGAAGATCGAGCCGGCGGTGGATGCAACCATGTTCGACCGGTTTCCGGCGCCACCACCCGCCAACGACGGCATCACCCGGTTTCTCACCATTGGCCGACTGACCTGGAAAAAGGGATACCCACATGTTCTACGGGCACTGCAGCTCCTGAAGGCCGACGGGGTGGCATTCACTTACCATATCATCGGAGAAGGCGAAGAACTGGAAGAACTCTTGTATCTACGTAAAACCTTTGGACTCGAACAGGAGGTGATACTGACCGGCAAACAATCACATCAGCAAACGATGTCGCTGCTCCGTGGCTGCGACATTTATCTGCAGTACAGCGTACAGGAAGGTTTCTGCAATGCGGTGCTCGAAGCCCAGTTGATGGAGAAGATCTGCATCGTGTCGGATGCAGAAGGCCTCCCCGAAAACGTTCGACACGGTGAGACGGGCTGGGTAGTGGAATCCTTCCGGCCGGATCTGCTGCATCAGCGCATCCGGGAGGTGTTGAATACGAATAACGCGGAACTCGATAGCATGCGGACGGCAGCCTCCGAACGGGTGAAAAAGCAATTCTCCCTCGAAGTACAGCGCGAAAATTTCATCCGATTCTACGAAGCATGATGGATGGGCGTGCAATCTCCACGCTTCGACTTACTTTCACATCCTAAATGCATCGGCGATTGGGAAACATCGGTAAACTAGCGGGCCAGACCTTCTGGTACGGCTTCAGCAGCATCATCGGGAGGTTCATTAATTACCTGCTCACCCCGCTGCTCACCGGCATCTACGCCTCCGAACGCTACGGCGATATCTCCATCCTCTTTGCATACGCGGCCTTCCTGAACATCATCTTCACCTTCGGGATGGAGACAGCCTATTTCCGATTCAGCAAGGACCAGGCGGAAGGTCCCGTTTTCCAGACCGGACAAACCCTGCTGCTATTCACTACTGCTCTGTTGGGAGCGCTATTCCTGCTGCCCACCGCGCAGATTGCTGAACTGATGAAACTGGAGACCCACCCGGAGTACATCCGGTGGGTACTGTGGATCGTAGTGCTCGACACCCTTGTCGTCCTTCCCATGGCCAGGCTGCGCCACGAAGGGCGGCCGATACGCTTTGCTACGATCAGGATCCTCAACATACTCGTAAATGTGGGATTGGTGATCTTCTTCCTCGTACTATGCAAAGGAGATCATGACAAAGGCGTCTCCAGCATCTGGGCGCTTTGTTACAACCCAGCCATCGACATTGGATACGTCTTCCTGGCCAACCTTGCCGCCAGTGCCTTCACCCTGCTTTTGCTTTGGAAGAGCTGGAGCGGCTTCCGGTTCCGGATTGACAGATCCCTGTTGCTGCAAATGCTTGCCTATTCAGCCCCCCTGCTGATCGTTGGTTTCGGAGGCATGATCAATGAAACGATCGATCGATTCATGATCGTCAATCGATTTGACGGTACCGTGGAAGCGGCAAAATCCGCCAACGGCATCTATAGCGCGAATTACAAACTGGCCGTATTGATCGTGCTCTTTATCCAGGCCTTCCGCATGGGAGCCGAACCTTTCTTCTTCCGTCAGGCCAGGGAGGGCGGCGCGCAGCGCACCTATGCCCGCGTAATGAAATTCTTTGTGATCGTCTGCTGTCTCTGCTTCCTGGGCGTCTCTCTATTCCTGGACATATGGAAGCATTTCATGGGCATCCGGAATCATCCCGAATACCTGGAGGGCCTGCGGATCGTGCCAATCCTGATGCTCGCCAAAATCTTCCTCGGGATATACTATAATCTTTCCATCTGGTACAAGCTTACAGACAGGACACTTACCGGTGCCTGGATCACACTTGGCGGCGCTGCCATCACCGTGACCCTGAATTACTTTCTGGTTCCCTACTGGGGATATATGGCCTGCGCCTGGGCCACACTGGCCTGCTACGGATTCATGATGTACTGGAGTTACCGATTGGGACAGAAGTATTATCCGATCCCATATGCATGGAAAAAACTGACCGCCTACGTAACGATCTGCATCCTGCTATTTCTCATGCACAACGGATTCAGATCGATCTCGCCGGGGATCTGGTGGACACACGCCATGGGTGGTATGCTGTTGTCCTTATTCATTACCCTTGTCGTACGGGTGGAGCGCAGGGAACTGGCGAACATCCCGGTATTGTCAAGGTTTTTGAGATAGCCGTTACCTCAAGGCCGGACAAAGGGATTATGCTGCTTCTCCCATCCAATGGTCGTTTGCGGTCCATGTCCGGAATGCACCACGGTTTCATCGGGCAATGGATACAATACCTTGCGGATGCTCTCTGCCAAGACATCGAAACTTCCGCCCGGGAGATCTGTTCTGCCAATGCTTTCCCGAAACAGCACATCCCCTGAAATGATGAATCCCTGACCGGGATGATAAAAGCCCACGCTTCCGGGTGAGTGCCCGGGCATGAACAAAACGTCCAACTCGTCTGATCCGAGCTTGACCGGCACGCCCGGTGTCAGAAAATGCAGCGGTCCCTGATAATTGTCGAAAGGCATGTTCCACATCAGTCCACTGGCGGGCGCCAGGGCCAGCATGCGTTCCTCCAGGGGATGAAGTTGCAATTCAAGCCCGTAAGTCTCGTACACATAGCGATTTCCAAAGACATGATCGAGATGACAGTGCGTATTGAGCAGTAAGACCGGCTTCAATCCCTGGTCAGAAATGTAGGCAGAAAGGGCTTCACGCTCCTCCTCGAAATAGCATCCCGGATCAATGATGGCGCAGAGTCCGTCGTCGTTATGCAGGATGTAGGTATTCTCCTGAATGGGACTGAACAATGAAACGTTAAGATGGAGCATGGTCCGGTATTTGTGGGTTTAAATCCATAATTTTATTAGTATTTCCCAACGTTGGGGGTTGACCGGCAATCTAACAAAGTATGCTGAACCTGCGTATGATACGAAAAATAATCACCGCCTCCTTGCTTGCCTTGCTGATTTGGTCGCCCGCCGCCGCGCAGGTGAACACCGTCCCTTTCGGGAAGAATCGCGTGCAGTATAAGAAATTCGACTGGAGATATTATCAGACGAACAATTTCAATACATATTTCAGTCAGGGTGGCCTGAACCTGGGTAAGATTGTGGCGCAGGTGGCGGAAGAAGAACTCGCGCAGCTGGAAGACTTCGTAGAATACGGCCTGCAACGTCGGGCAAACATCGTCATCTACAACAGTTTCGATGACATGAAGCAGTCGAACATCGGCGTCGGGATCGACTGGCAGAACACCGGAGGGGTCACCAAACTGGTGAACAACAAAATGGTCGTTTACTACGACGGCAACCATGCTCATCTCCGCCGACAGGTACGCGAAGGACTGGCCGGCGTGCTGGTCGACAACCTGCTCTTTGGTGACGATCTGGGCGAATTTGCCGGCAATCAGGCCCTGCTTGATCTGCCGAAATGGCTGACAGACGGATATGTGGCCTATGCAGCCGAAGCCTGGAACACCGAATTGGATGACCAGTTGAAATCCGCCATGCTCTCCGGCCGGTATAAAAACTTCTATCAGCTCGCTTTTCGGGAACCCGAACTGGCCGGACATGCCTTCTGGAGATTCGTTGCCAACAACTATCGCCGCGACAATGTCACCTACTTCCTTTATCTCTCCCGCATCTACAAGAGTCTGAATGCTGCCAGCCTCAAGGTCACCAAGAAGAAGTTCAAGGACCTGCTGAAGGAATTCATGGAAACGGAAGGGGACAAGTACAACGGCGATCTCCGAGGACGCCGCAATCAACCCCGCGGCAGCGTGGTCGCTGTGGAAGAAGTGAAACCGGGACTTGACTATTATCGCTTCCAGGCCAACCCAATCGAACGGAACCGGACCTATGCCATGGTGAAATTCCGCCGGGGCATCTACCGCATCGAACT
>CAJBZC010000233.1 GCA_903959965.1 uncultured bacterium | reverse complement strand
GAGATTCTTTTGGAGTTTTTTCATGGGTATGCTGTCGATAATGACGGCAACAGCACAATCCGACGGAAAACGGCACATCCGGCCGGAGGATGTTTACAGGAGTTACTCGATCAGCAATCCCAGGCTATCACCTGATGGGCAATGGATCCTGTATAGTCACTCCAAAGTGGATTCCGCCAAGGATGGTTACGATGGAAAATTGTACATGATGAGCTTGCAGGGTGATGAAACCATCCAATTGACCGAGCAGACCAAAGGCGCCGGTCAGGCAGCGTGGAGCCCTGATAACAAGTACATCTCATTCACCGCCCGCGGAAAATCGGAAGATGCCGGTTCCCAGATCCATCTCATGAACCGGAAAGGCGGCGAACCCGTTCAACTGACCAATCTGAAGGGAGAGATCCAATCCTACAAATGGTTTCCGGATGGCAACAGTATTCTCCTCGAAATCAAGGAGCCCAGCACGGCTGACACGGCGAAGACCAAGATTCGCAAACCTTATGAGATCGACCGGTTCAACTTCAAGAACGATTCCGAAGGATACCTCGACCGGAGAAAGACGCATCTGTATCGATTCCATCTGAAAACAAAAAAGACAGATACTCTCACGCGCGGGCAGGCCAATGAAAGCGGCGCCGTAGTGAGTGCAGATGGCAGCCGGATCGCATACGTGAGCAACATCACTGCGGACCCGGATCTGAATGAGAATTCAGACATCTTTATCCTCGACCTTAATACAAAGCGCACGGAACAGATCACCACCTTCCCCGGCGAAAACAGCGCACCAAGGTTCAGTCCTGATGGAAGATCCCTGGCCTATACACAATCGACGACGGAGAGTGGATTCAATATGTATGATGCATCACACTTATATGTGTATGATCTCAGCACACGCGCATCCCGCAATATTTCCGGCACCCTCGATCGTTCGGTGACTGCTCCCGTATGGTCGGCCGACAGCAGATATGTATTCAGTCTGATTGACGACGACCGGAATGGCCGCATTGCCCGATTTGATGCAACAACGGGTCAGCATAGCTATGTGACCAACGAAACCGGACGCTATGGCGCACTTGAGATCGGAAAAGACGGAAAGATGCTTGCCCTTTTCAGCAATCCCTCCACCCCCAACGAAATATACCTGGGAGAACAGGGCGTATTCAAGCGACTGACACATTTTAGCGATGAATTCCTGTCTCCGCTCAAACCCATTTTGGTTAGTGGCATCGAATGCATCGCATCCGACAAGAGTGAAGTACACGGCATTCTCTACCTGCCCGAGTCCGGAGCTAAAAATCTGCCCCTGGTACTCTTCATTCACGGAGGTCCGGTGGCGCAAGACGACTATGGATTTGACATGTCCAGGAGGATTCTGGCCGGCGCAGGTTATGCCGTAGCTGCCGTCAACTACCGCGGCAGCAACGGAAGAGGTCAGGCCTACACAAAAGCCATCTATGGCGATTGGGGCAACAAGGAGGTGAAGGATATCATCGCCGTGGCGGACCATCTCATCAAAACCGGTGTGGCAGATCCAAATCGTCTGGCCATTGCCGGATGGAGTTATGGCGGCATCCTCTCCAACTACACCATCGCCACGGATACTCGATTCAAGGCCGCAGTCAGCGGAGCCGGCAGCTCCCTGCAGTTCTCGATGTATGGATCAGACCAGTACATCCGTCAATATGAAACCGAGTTAGGTGCACCATGGAAGAATCCGAAAAAATGGATGGATCTTTCCTATCCATTCTTCCGGGTGAACACCATCAAAACGCCAACCATGTTCATGGCCAGTGAAGATGATTTCAACGTACCTGTGATCGGCGCAGAACAAATGTATCAGGCGTTCAAGTCGAATGAAATCCCGACTGAGTTGATCATCTATCCCAACCAGCATCACGGATTGAGGGTGCCGAGCTACATCGTCCACCGCCACCATAAACATCTCGAGTGGTTCCGGAAATATTTAAAATAATACTTCAGACTTACTGATGACCACAACGAGAAGGCCCCTTTCAATGAAGGGGCCT
>CAJBZC010000232.1 GCA_903959965.1 uncultured bacterium | reverse complement strand
CGAACATCCCTTTTATATTTATTTTGTTCTTCATGTTCTCTCCTTTAGAATTCAACATTGAGGCAGATCAACGCCAGGGAATGTTCTGGGTAAGATTGGGGTTGCGGTCACGCTCTGCCGGTGGGATCCTGAAAATATAATTCTGCTGATACACGCGATCGATCGTGTTGAGATAGTAACGCTGCTGCTGTGCACCATAGGTGTCAATACGCCAAACCCCCACGCCTCCGGGAGGTCCCCAAACTCTTTCGATGGCCCTCCAGCGACGGAGATCGAAGCCACGGTGTCCCTCTGCTACGAGTTCGATGATGCGCTCCTGCTCTATGGCATCGAAAAATGCCTGCCTGCTGGCAAACTTGTCTGCCTTCAGCGGAGGAAGTGCTCCTCTGGCCCGAACCCTGTTCACCAGTGCCACAGCGTCCGCCAGCGGACCGCTGACTTCATTGCTCGCTTCAGCGTACATCAGAAAGACATCCGCCAAACGCATGACAGGGTAAGCAAAATCCCCTTCGGAACGTCCCAGTCCTTCGTAGTTGCGTACGAATTTGCGGAATACATATCCGGAGTTGCTGCCGTCGGTATTGTAGGAAATGTATTTCACGCCACCAATGGTCACATTTGCCGCCCAAGCTTGATAGATGAAGGGAGACATGCCGGTCGATTTCAGGGCGGTCAGACCGATACACATTTCATAATCCCACATCATGGATGCCTTCATACGATAATCGCGATTGGCATAGGAATTGGGATTGACGGCGGAATTCAGGGTGGTTCGGGCAGCCGGGTTGGTGGTCGGATTCAACGGCACCAGTTTCGGCGCAAATTCCCCGGTGGAGATCAGCTGATAGCGGTCCGCGATCTCATAGCGTGGAGCCAGCCAGCACTGGGAACCTTCGACGGTACGACCAGAGAAGTCACGCATCAGTTCCTCACCTTGTGAGGGATTGGTAGGTGTACCGGAGTGCGTGAAAACAAATATCCCTTCTGAGTTTCCGTTGGCCTTAGGCGTAAATAATTCGAAGTAATTCGGCAGGATGTCCGCCTTACCCAGGGCATCGATCTGTCCAGGATCCCCGTTCTTGTAAAGGGTCAGTCCGAAGTCGTTGGCTACGGATTTGAAGTCGGCGGCTGCAGCGGCAAAGGATGCTTGCGCCTCACCGGTATTCTGCTGAAAGCCCTCCAGTTCAGGCCATCCGTTCTTCTTCCAGCTACCCCAGTACAGGTGTAGCTTGCCCCGGAAAGCGAGCGCTGCGGGTTTGGATCCCCGGCCCAGGCCTACAGGCTTTGCCGGAAGCTTGGCGATGGCATAGTCGAAATCCGCCAGGATGGAATCCCGAACCTGCTTGATCGGCAAACGGGTAAGCTGTGTGACTTCACTGTTGTCATAAATGATCCGTCCGATATAGGGCACATCGCCCCACATAGATATCAGTCGGAAGTAGACCATGCCGCGCATCAGGCGGGCTTCAGCGATGATCGCTTCCAAACTGGTCCTGGAAGCACCTGTCGCCGTAGGCAACATCTTGTTCGTGATGTTCTCGATCACATAATTATTGCGATGCACGGCACCGTACAAATATTGGAAATACTTGTCAAAGCTGGCACCATAACCGGAAGGATCATAGTTGGCACCCTGATAGGGATCACCTCGCAGGATATTACCGCTGGTGGCACTGGTGCCCCGGCAGCGGGTAAATTCTGATTGTCCTTCAAAATAGTAATCACGATTGAACACCGCACGGGTAGCCGCGTAGGCAGACATCAGGGCGATGGTAGCATCTGCCTCGGTCTTCCAGAACACCTGGGCGTCCAGCAGACCGGTGGGCGTCTGGTCGAGCAGGTCCTTTTTACAGGAGGTCTGCATCAGAACAACCAGGCCAAGGGCGAGTATGTGGATCTTTTTCATATGCTTATGGAAAGAATGCATGTTCCTAATAATTTAGAAGCTCATGTTAATGGCCAGGGAATAGGACTTGTTGATGGGATACACGTTGTTGTCATCCCCTTCCTTCTCTGGATCCAGTCCGCGATAGCGGGTCAGGGTGCCGATGTTCTCAGCGGAGCCCACAATGCGGAAGTTGGTGATGCCCACACGCTCCATGATTTTGGACGGCACCGTGTAGCCGAGCTGGATATTCTTTGCCCGCAGGAAACTCATATCATCCATCCAGAAGGACGTTTGCTGGCGGTTGTTACCGCTGCCGCCCATCCTAGGCCAGGCCCCGCTGCGGTTGTCCCATGCCCAGGGGTTGTTCCAGTGCTCCCAGGATGCAGCGTAACGCGCGTTGTTGAAGTTGGTATTGTTGTAGATGTTCAGCCAGTAGTCCTTACGACCGGCAGCACCCTGCATGAATATGGTAAGGTCAAACCCTTTCCAGTTGACAAAGGCGTTGAGCGCAAAGGTCGTGGTCGGACGCTCTTGCTGGAAGTTCGCGAAGGCTTTTCTGTCGTCCGCCGTGATCCGGCCGTCACCGTTCAAGTCTTCTAACAGCAAATCACCAGGCGCTGCGCCCTGGGGAGTGGCGCTATAGATATCTGCCCAGGACTGGGCGATGCCCCGATCAAGATAAGTGTAGATATACTGGTAAGGCATATCAAGGAAGACATTACCGCGCAGCAGCAAAGTGTTCCAGGACTCCAGACGGTTACGATTGTAGGCAAAGTTTCCGCTGAAGCCGTAGAATACCTTCCCGATACGATCTTTCCAGGTCAGATCGATCTCCATACCACGGTTACGCAGGTTGCCGATGTTTGTCCGAGGAGCAGGGCTGTAGGCACCCAGCAGGAAGATGGAGAACTCCGAAGGACGGTTCATGCCGCTGGTAAGGCGATCATAGTAATCGATGGTGGCGGTCAGTCGGTTGTTCAGGAAGGCCAGGTCAAATCCGGCGTTCAATACAGCGGAGGTCTCCCATGTCAGGAAACGGTTGATCATTTTCGCATTGGCGAAACCGCGCTGCACGCTGCTGCCCACGACATAGTTGATGTTCGACAGGGTCTCTTTTTGCTCGTACCTGCCCACGCCGCTGTTGTTACCCAGCGAACCGTAAGACACACGCAGTTTACCGCTGGTGAGGAAGCGATCCGTTACCTTTTGAATGAATTTTTCTTCAGTGAATTTCCAACCAACGGCTACAGAAGGGAACCAGCCGTAACGACTGCCTTCCAGGAACTTGGAGGAACCATCCACACGCAAGTTACCCTCGAGCAGGTACTTGTTATAGGCGGTGTAATTAACCCGACCGATGTAAGAACGCATACCTTCTGCGGTAGAGTTACCGGAGGTGGACTGGATATCAGTCAGAGCCGCGTTGATCTCACTCAGACTGGGATGCAGACGATCGTTCCGGGAGCTTCCCTGAGAACGGTCGTACCAATATTCTTCACTGTACACGAACATACCCGCTACATCATGGTCACGGCCAAATTTCCGGTTATAGTTCAGCCGGCCGGTAAGCATGGTCTTGAAACCGGTAGAGGTATTATTTGAAATACCGGCATTGTCACCAACATACACCCGGCTTCCGAAACTTTCGTTTTGGAAGTTATAGGCGCGATTTGGCATGTTTGCACTCCATGAGAACTGATTGAAATAGTTCAAGGCATAATCCGCACGCGCTGTCAATCCCTTGATGGGTGTCCAGTCAAGGTACATCTGTGTCTGGGCTTCCTGACGGTTGTTTTGGGAAGGGCTGTTGATATAAAGCGTGTAGGGGTTATAAGCCTGGGGATCTTCGCCATAGGCCATTACCCCACCATAGTATCCCGACTTGGGATCGTACGGCAAGATACCGGCGATGGCGTACTGCATGTCAT
>CAJBZC010000231.1 GCA_903959965.1 uncultured bacterium | reverse complement strand
GGGAACACGAAAGGGTTTCAGGCATATCGGTCTTGAGTCTGCGTTGTTTATCCAACTTCGGGATGCCGTGCTTCGCAAAGGTCATTATGCGGAGCTGGAACTGTCCTGGGTGGGTGATTTCAACCAACAGATGTTGTCCATTCATAACGCAACAGGAGCGGTTCCGTCCAAAAAACATGTCACGATGATCCACTATTTCAGATAGCGCCGTACCGTTCACCCAAAAACTTGGGCATTCTGTGAGAAATGTCGGATTTTTGTATAAACCGACAGGGCAATTAGAATGACCCATAGGATTGAACAATTTATAGATTTCTTCTACCCGCTATTTGCCCGGTTCATGAACCGGATGACATTCCGTTACGCTGCATGCGGCGGAGCCAACACACTATTCGACATCTTTCTTTTTTTCGTTTCTTACAATTTCATTTTTGACAAGAAGATCGTCGAACTGCCCTTCATTTCCATCAGTCCCTACATTGCGGCTTTCATGCTTTCATTCTGTATTACCTTTCCAATCGGCTTTTTATTGAACCGCTACGTTGTTTTTCAGGGTTCGGTAATTGCGGGCAGGATACAATTCTTTAGGTACGGAGTGACGGTCGTCGTGAGCATTCTGCTGAATTATCTTTTCCTCAAAGTCTTTGTAGAAGGACTGGGGCTGTATCCGACGGTGGCTAAGATTCTGACAACCGTCATCGTCGTCGCTTTCAGTTATATATCCCAATCCTATTTCACGTTCAAGGTGAAGTCTTATCGCAGTCAATAATTCTTATGGAAAAGCTCGACATGCTCATCATCGGAGCTGGTCCCATCGGCCTGGCATGCGGCATCGCCTGTGAAAAGAACAACATCAGTTACCGGATTGTCGAAAAGGGGACACTGGTCAATTCGATCTACAACTACCCCTTGAACATGACCTTCTTCTCCACTTCAGATCGTCTGGAGATCGGCAATGTTCCATTCATCTCACATCAACCAAAACCCAATCGATCCGAGGCGCTTGAATATTACCGTCGGGTAGCCATGCATTGGAAACTCAAATTTTCCCTATATGATGCGGTCAAAACCGTTACAAGGGAGGGGGATCGATATAGTGTAGTTTCCGAAAAGCATCATTACGACACAAGGGCTGTCGTCGTAGCCTCAGGCTTCTATGACATTCCAAATCTGATGGGTGTATCCGGGGAGGTTCTCCCCAAGGTGCATCATTATTACCGGGAGCCTCATCCCTATTTCGGGCAGAAGATCATCGTCGTAGGCGCGGCGAATTCCGCGGTGGATGTGGCCCTGGAAACCTGGAGAAAGGGGGCTGATGTCACCATGGTGATCCGAGATGCCTCCATACGGGAATCTGTTAAATACTGGGTCCGGCCGGATATCGAGAACCGCATCCGCGATGGGGAGATCAAGGCCTATTTTGAATCAGAGATCACAGATATCCGGGAGAAAGAGGTGGAGATCCTCACGCCACATGGCATTATTACGCTGGAGAATGATTTTGTATTGGCGATGACGGGCTATCTGCCGGATTTCTCGTTACTCAGATCCATGGGGGTGGCCATCGGTGATGATCCCCTGAAAACCCCGGTGCACGACCCGGCCACTATGGAAACCAATATGTCCGGCATCTATCTGGCTGGCGTTATTTGCGGCGGTTTGAAAACAAATAAATGGTACATCGAAAATTCACGTCAACACGCCGATCAGATTCTCCAACATTTTCTGCAAAATTATGCGTGAACTCACCACTTCGTTCCACATTTCTTATCATGCCGAATATTAATGCTGAACTCTCCAAGAGTTAGGAACTCT
This sequence comes from uncultured bacterium, assembly GCA_903959965.1. Lineage (GTDB taxonomy): Bacteria > Bacteroidota > Bacteroidia > Chitinophagales > Chitinophagaceae > Pollutibacter. Next base: position 61 of record CAJBZC010000231.1, on the reverse strand, counting down.
CCAAGAGTTAGGAACTCTCCAAGAGTTAGGAACTCTCCAGGAGTTAGGCACTCTCCAAGAG
>CAJBZC010000230.1 GCA_903959965.1 uncultured bacterium | reverse complement strand
CCCGGTGATGCTGTGACCATTACCTTAAAAAATGATACCACCAAGTACACTCTGCCATTATTGGGTGGAGCACAGACGGGTCCGACCGGATATGAATCACAAAAATTCCGTCGTCCTCAACTTGATCCTGCCACCGGTGGTGCAAGCGGAGAGTTGGCATACATCGTATTCAGATATGCAGAGGCACTGCTCAACTATGCGGAAGCAAAGGCCGAACTGGGTGAACTGACACAGGCTGATGTGAATCTGTCGATCAATGTCCTGCGGGCCAGAGTGGGCATGCCCAATATGGTGCTGGCGTCTATCCCTACGGATCCCAACTGGCCTGATTATGGATATGCCCTCACTAAAGATTTGCAGGAAATCAGGCGGGAGCGTGCCGTAGAACTGATGACGGAAGGATTTCGTTTCGATGACATCATGCGCTGGGCGGCTCACAAGCTTGTTGTAGGCAAAAGGCCCAAGGGTGCATTCTATTCCAATGAGATCAAGGCTGCATATCCCAATCTGGCTGTAGATGCGGGCAATTTCCTGGATCCTTTCAGGACCACGCTCATTGGCCCCGGAAGCACATGGGGATTCAATCCTGCCAGGCACTACCTGCTGCCCATACCCATCAACGAGCTGACGTTGAATACCTCCATGGTTCAAAACCCCGGCTACTAGGACAGGACTGGATCGCATTGCAGCCATTTCATATCACCGTCCAGACCTTGCGCTTGGGCGGTGATTTTTTTTAAAATGATTATCTTATGGTTGTTCGCATCTGCAAGATCCAAATCAACGTCCATCACGATTTATGAAAGTCATTCAGTTTACGATACCGGAGAAAGTTGGGAGCTGCCTCCATATCAAGGAAGATAAGCTCCCGTATTTCTATCCTCATCTCCATCGTCATATCGAGATACAGATGACATGGGTCATCAGCGGAGAGGGCACGTTGATCATCGGGAACAATATGCACCCTTTTCAGTCCGGCGACCTCTTCATCATTGGGGCCAATCAACCGCATTTGTTCAAAAGCGACCCGTTTTATTTTGAGCCAGAAAGCAGAAAAAAGATGCATTCAGTGAGTATCTTTTTCAACCCGACAGGTCCTATCTCACATCTCTTTGAACTGCCGGAGATGTTTTCGATCAAGAAGTTCATCAAGTCGAGCAGTTATGGCGTGCAGGCTTCGGAAAAGTCAGCATCCAAACTCCTGGAATTTATACTGAAAGTAAAAAATAACAAAGCAGGCTATTCCATAGCATTTTTCATTGAAATGCTGCAAAAGATGGCAGATGTCAGTGATTGGAAATACTTATCCACGGAATCCCTTGAGTATGTATTTACGGATACGGAGGGACTCAAGATGAATGATATCTATCGATATACCATGGATCATTTCACGGAGGAGATCACCCTGGAACAGATCGCATCCGTCGCGCACCTCACACCTCAGTCTTTCTGCAGATATTTCAAAAAGCACACGTCCAAAACCTATGTTCAATTTCTCAATGAAGTCAGGATCAATGAGGCATGCAGACTTTTCATGGAAAGAAACTTCAGTTCGATCGGTAACGTAGCCTATCAGTGCGGCTTCAATAGTGTGGTGTCATTCAATCGGGTGTTCAAAGGCGTTACATCAAAAACACCCAGAGAATATATCAAATCATTCGACGAAAAGGAGTAAATTAATATATCGATCTTATTTACCGTACACGCATTCCTGAATTTATATTGTATGGCAAAGTACCCCAGTATTTTCAATGATGTGATAGGCCCTGTAATGCGGGGCCCGTCCAGTTCACATTGTGCAGCATCGCTTAGGATCGGCCGGATATGTCGCGACCTCATGGGTGGAAGCATTCAACATATTTTGCTCGAATTTGATCCGGACGGATCACTGGCCACTACCCATCAAAGCCAGGGCTCTGACATGGGCTTATT
>CAJBZC010000229.1 GCA_903959965.1 uncultured bacterium | reverse complement strand
TGCCACTGCGTGCGGTGAGTACAATTTTGGATGTATCTGCACCCACTTCTTCCGGTCGGATGATCTCGTAAGTCTGAGCATCCTTGAGGAATCCGTCCTGGTGAATACCGGAGGAATGAGAGAATGCGTTGGCACCCACGATGGCCTTGTTGGGTTGGACGGGCATGCGCATGGTGTCTGAGACGAGGCGGCTGATGGGGTTCAGCATCTCGGTGCGGATGCCGGTGTACAGCCCGAGTTCAGGGTGCTGCCGCATGACCATGACTACTTCCTCGAGGGCCGTGTTTCCGGCGCGTTCTCCGAGTCCGTTGATGGTGCACTCGATCTGGCGTGCACCGTTGATGGCGCCATGAATTGAATTGGCGGTGGCCAGTCCGAGGTCGTTATGGCAATGGCACGAAAGCACTGCCTTATCGACATTGGGTACGTTGTTGATCAGGTAGGCGATTTTTTCTCCATATTGTCCCGGCAGGCAGTATCCGGTGGTGTCCGGAATGTTCACGGTCGTGGCGCCAGCCCTGATGACGGCTTCCACGACCCGGGCAAGGTATTCGTTGTCGGTACGTCCGGCGTCTTCGGCGTAGAATTCAACATTGTCGGTGTACTGGCGGGCCCATTTCACGGCCTGAACGGCGCGTTCGAGGATTTCTTCGCGGGTGCTGTTGAATTTGGAGCGGATATGGGAGTCAGAGGTTCCGATGCCGGTGTGGATGCGCGGGCGTCGGGCATGTTTAAGGGCTTGTCCGGCGGCTTCGATGTCTTTTTGGACGGCGCGACTCAGACCGCAGACCACAGCCTCCCTGATGACCCTTGAAATTTCGGAGACGGATTCGAAGTCACCCGGGCTGGAGATGGGAAAGCCGGCTTCGATGATATCCACTCCCAGGGCTTCCAATGCCAGGGCCACTTCCACTTTTTCGGTTGTATTGAGCTTGCAGCCGGGAACCTGTTCCCCGTCGCGCAGCGTCGTGTCGAAGATGTATACCTTGTTGCTGTCCATATGGGTTGCTTTGAGGGGGCTTCTTCCATCAGCCCGGATTGGGATCGGATATTATGAGCCGATAGCAAATGTACCTGTGAATTTTTCTGCGGGAAAGAAAAAATGCGTTGTAAATTACGTTGCGCAACTTGTTTGAACGTCAGATAAAGTCATAAATATCAATTTATTGCAACCTTTATAACTTACGATGCCCAACCGATCTCAGGATGAACTGTTTCAACTGATCCATACGCTTGAGAAGGCGGAGAAGCGGAACTTCAAGCTCTTCGTCCGTCGGAATGCCGCTTCTGAGGAGATGAAGATCATACAGCTTTTCGATGCGATGGAGCGCATGGAGCAGTACGACGAGGAATTGTTGTTGCGCAGGCATCCGGAGATCCGAAAGGCGCAATTATCGAATCTTAAGGCTCATTTGTACCGGCAGATCCTGGCGAGTTTGCGCATTCTGCGTGACGAGGAAAATATCGATATCCGGCTTCACGAACAGTTCGATCATGCACGCATCCTGTACAATAAGGGCTTATATCAGCATAGTCTGAAAATTCTCTCCAGGATCAAAGAGTTGGCGAAGACCTATCACCAGATCACCTATTGGTTGCAGGCGCTGGTTTTCGAAAAGAAGATCGAAACCCTGCATATCACCCGGAGTTTTGAGGATCGGGCGGAGCAGTTATCGCGCGAGGTGGAGGCGTTGGATGATCGATTGGTAAACATAGGCAGGCTGAGCAATCTGGCCTTGCAGTTATACGGCTGGTATATCCGTTCCGGTCTGACCCGAGACCCAGAGGAGGAGCGGTCTGTGAAGGAATTCTTTGATGCGCACATGCCTGTTGGTGCCGCCTTGTACGAAGGATTCTATGAGCGATTGTATTATTATCAATGCATGACATGGTACGGCTTCATCCGGCAGGATCTATTATTATACTACCGAAGTTGTAAGCGGTGGGTGGACGTGTTCAGAAAGGAGCCTGCCATGCGGAGGGTAGAGGCGCCCCAATATATTAAGGGCATGCATAATCTCCTTCACGCGCACTTCATGCTTCGGAATCGTGACCATTTTATTGAGTGTCTGGCGGAGTTTGAGTCCTTTCATCTTTCAGACATTGCACAGTCAAACGCAAATCTGAGGGTACAGTCGTTCGTATATCTGTATATCGCCAAGATCAATCGTCATTTCATGGAGGGCACATTCTCCGAGGGGATTGCCTTGGTTCCGGAGATCGAGGAGCGGATCGAGGCATATGAGCAGCAGCTTGATCGACACCGGATCCTTGTTTTTTATTATAAGATCGCCTGTTTGTACTTTGGCAGCGGTGACCGCGACAAGACGATCACCTATCTGAATCAGATCATTCACTGGAAGGCGGATCTGCGTGCAGACGTCCAATGCTATGCCCGACTGCTGCATCTGATCGCCCATTACGAATTGGGGAATTACGAAATACTGGAGTCATTGATCAAATCGGTCTATCGGTTCATGGTTCGCATGAAGCACCTGAGTGTGGTGGAACAGGCCATCCTGGAATTTCTGCAGCGAAGTTTCCACAAAGATCCGCGCCAGCTGAAGCCCGATTTTGAAGCCTTGAGAGATCGGTTGATGCCGTTTGAACAGGATGCCCACGAGCGGCGGTCTTTCATGTATCTCGATTTCGTTTCCTGGCTGGAGAGTCGTATCCGGGAGGTGCCTGTCCAGGAGATCATCCGGGAACGGTTCCTGGCTACAGAGCGCAAAGTGCATACGGGTCACTGAACACCTGTGATCTGTCCGCGATCGGGAATTTTATTTATCCTTTTTGAGTTTTTTCGCTACCTTTGCCCTCCTTAAACTAGGCATGCCGTCAGCTTTTCAAGCCCGTAATGAGCTAAATATCTGATTTACAGCTATTTGCGATTTAGAATAAATCGTGGGGAATGCTATTTTCGGCAGGGAATCGTTTGTTCAACCAAACATTATTCACAACTATGGCCATCAAGAAAGAAAACCGTCCCAAAGCCAACTTCTCGAAGATCACCATTAGTCTGGCTTCTCCGGACTCCATCCTGGAGCGTTCTTTCGGTGAAGTATTGAAGCCTGAGACCATCAACTACCGGACCTACAAGCCGGAGCGGGACGGACTTTTCTGTGAGCGCATTTTCGGTCCGATCAAGGATTATGAGTGCGCCTGCGGCAAGTACAAGCGTATTCGTTACAAGGGTATCGTGTGTGACCGCTGCGGCGTGGAGGTGACGGAGAAGAAGGTTCGTCGTGAGCGGATGGGGCACATCAAGTTGGTGGTTCCCGTCGTACACATTTGGTATTTCAAGAGTCTGCCGAACAAGATCGGGTACCTGCTGGGTGTCAGTTCCAAGAAGCTTGAGGCTATCATATATTATGAGCGTTATGTAGTGATCCAGTCCGGTATCCGGGCCGACAAGGGGCAGAACCGGGGGGATTTACTGACGGAGGAGGAATATCTGGATATCCTGGATGCATTGCCGAAGGAGAACCAAATGCTCCCGGATACGGATGCAAATAAGTTCATCGCGAAGATGGGTGCAGAGGCTGTGCATGACATGCTCATGCTGCTGGATCTGGATGCCCTGAGCTACAATCTGAGGATTGCGGCTTCCACGGAAACCTCACAGCAGCGGAAGGCGGATGCCCTGAAGCGTTTGAGTGTGGTGGAATCCTTCCGTGATGCCAACAGCCGCATCATCAACCGTCCCGAATGGATGGTCATGCAATACATTCCGGTCATTCCGCCTGAACTTCGTCCGCTTGTTCCGTTGGACGGTGGTCGTTTTGCTTCTTCTGACCTGAACGATCTGTACCGTCGGGTGATCATCCGCAACAACCGTCTCAAGCGTCTGTTGGAGATCAAGGCTCCCGAGGTCATCCTTCGCAACGAGAAGCGCATGCTGCAGGAGGCGATCGATTCCCTGTTCGATAACAGCCGAAAGTCCAACGCCGTGAAAGCCGAAGGTGGACGTGCGCTGAAATCGCTCAGTGATGTGCTCAAAGGCAAGCAGGGTCGTTTCCGTCAGAACCTGCTGGGTAAGCGGGTGGACTACTCTGGCCGTTCCGTTATCGTAGTTGGACCTGAGCAGAAACTGCACGAGTGCGGTCTGCCGAAGGACATGGCTGCGGAACTTTTCAAGCCTTTCATCATTCGTAAGCTTATTGAGCGCGGCATTGTAAAGACGGTGAAATCTGCCCGAAAGCTGGTTGACCGCAAGGAAGCCGTGGTCTGGGATATTCTGGAAAACATCCTCAAGGGACATCCGATCCTGCTTAACCGTGCTCCGACCCTTCACCGTCTGTCCATCCAGGCCTTCCAGCCCAAGCTGGTAGAGGGCAAGGCCATCCAGCTCCACCCGTTGGTGTGTTCCTCCTTCAACGCCGACTTCGACGGTGACCAGATGGCCGTGCACGTGCCATTGAGTCATGCCGCCATCCTCGAGGCTCAGTTGCTGATGCTGGCCTCACATAATATATTGAACCCTCAGAACGGTACGCCGATCACGCTCCCCTCTCAGGACATGGTACTTGGATTGTACTATCTGACCAAGGGCAAGCGAACCATGGGTGACGAGATCATCCGTGGCCAGGGCATGACCTTTTACAGTCCGGAAGAGGTGATCATTGCCCACAATGAGGGTCGAGTTGATTTGCACGCCTTCATCAAAGTGAAGTTACCAGTCCGCCAGGAAGACGGATCCATCCGGATTCAATTGAAGGAAACAACGGTTGGCCGTGTGATCTTCAACCAGACGGTACCAGCCAAGGTAGGGTTTGTGGATTCACTGCTTACGAAAAAGAATCTGCGGGAGATCATTGGTAACATCATCAAGATTACCGACGTGCCGACGACGGCTCGTTTCCTGGATGCCATCAAGGAACTTGGTTTCCGTACGGCCTTCAGAGGTGGTTTGTCCTTCAATATTGAGGATCTGGTAGTTCCCGAAATGAGGGAAGCGATGATCGAGCAGGCAGCAGGTGAGGTACAGGAGGTGTGGGATAACTACAACATGGGTATCATTACCTATAATGAGCGCTACAACCAGATCATTGATATCTGGTCGAGGGTGGACATGAAGGTGACCGAACTGTTGATCCAGTCCATGGCATCGGATAAGCAGGGCTTCAACTCCGTGTATATGATGCTCGACTCCGGTGCGCGGGGTTCCAAGCAGCAGGTAAAGCAGCTCGCAGGTTTACGGGGATTGATGGCAAAGCCTCGGAAGAGTGGTTCCACTGGTTCCGAGATCATTGAGAATCCGATTCTGGCGAATTTCAAGAATGGTCTAAGTGTATTGGAATACTTTATTTCCACGCACGGTGCCCGTAAGGGTCTGGCGGATACAGCCCTGAAGACGGCGGACGCAGGATACCTGACGCGTCGTCTCGTGGACGTGGCGCAGGATGTAGTTATCACCGAGGAGGATTGTGATACCTTGCGTGGCATCGCGATCAGCGCCCTGAAAGACAACGAGGATATCGTTGAACCACTGGTGGATCGAATCCAGGGTCGTACTTCACTGCATGATGTGTTTCATCCGCTGACGGAGGAACTGCTCGTTACAGCCGGTGAACTGATCGATGAGGATATTGCCAAGCGCATTGATGACAGCGGTATTGAAACTGTCGAGATCCGTTCGGTACTGACTTGCGAAAGCAAGCGTGGTGTTTGCGTAAAATGCTACGGTCTCAACCTCGCCTCGGGTCAGGTCACGCAGCGGGGAGATGCCGTGGGCATCATCGCAGCACAGTCGATCGGTGAGCCTGGTACACAGCTGACCCTCCGTACCTTCCACGTGGGTGGTGTGGCCGGTTCGGCATCCGTTGAATCCCAGTTGCTGGCGAAGTTCGACGGCACGGTTCAGTTTGATAGTCTTCGTACCGTCAAGTCCAAAAACCATGAAGGCAGGGAAGTAGATATCGTCATCGGACGTACCGGTGAGATGCGGATCATGGATCTGAAGAATGACCGACTGATGATCACCAACAACCTGCCATATGGTTCGACCCTACTGGTAAAGGAAGGTCAGCATGTGACGAAAGGTGACGTGATCTGTACATGGGATCCATATAACAACGTAATCATTGCTGAGCAGGCGGGTATTGTCGAATTCGAGAACGTCATCGAAGGTGTCACTTACCGTGAGGAAGCCGACGAGCAGACGGGACACCGCGAAAAGGTGGTCATCGAAACGAAGGACAGGACCCGTTTGGCCAGCATCAATATTAAGGGCAAAGACGTCAAGCAATATAACCTGCCTGTAGGAGCGCACATCTTTACCGAAGAAGCCGCCAATGTTAAGGCCGGTGAGGTGCTTGTTAAGATCCCTCGTATTCTTGGTAAGCTGCGTGATATCACGGGTGGTCTGCCTCGGGTAACCGAATTGTTCGAAGCAAGGAATCCGGGTAACCCAGCAGTAGTGACCGAGATCGACGGTGTCATTGCCTTCGGTGCCGTTAAGCGTGGCAACCGGGAAATTATTGTTCGTGCCAAGGACGGCATGGAGAAAAAGTACCTGGTACCGATGTCGCGTCAGATCCTGGCACAGGATGGCGACTTTATCAAGGCGGGTACGCCTTTGTCTGATGGTCAGATCGCTCCGAGCGACATCCTGGCGATCAAAGGACCGTTTGCGGTGCAGGAGTATGTTGTGAATGAGATCCAGGAGGTATATCGTCTGCAGGGTGTG
>CAJBZC010000228.1 GCA_903959965.1 uncultured bacterium | reverse complement strand
CGATCTCTAACAGCGGCTGTCCCCGCTGTATCCGATCGCCTTCTGCCACGAAAACCTTGCTGATCAGTCCCCCGGTCTCACTGGCGAGATCGGTGATCCCGCTCTCCGGCTCGATCCTGCCGGTCCCGGATACCTGCTCTGCCCTTGGCCTCGACAAGGTATCCTTGTTCGCTGCAGTAACGGAAGCCCCTTCTTTTTGCTCAGAAGAACAGGATACCATGGAAAGCAGCGTGATCGCAAAAAACCAGTGTTTTCGCATGATTCGATTATATGGGTTCATTGACATCTGTTTTGCCGATCTGTCCGTTTTCGACATATATGATCTCGTCTGCATAAGGCTTCAGCCGCATATCGTGTGTGACGATGGCGACCGCTTTTCCACAGGCTGCCTGTTTTCTCAATTCCTCCATCACGATATGCGCGCTCTTCGTATCGAGGCTGGCTGTGGGCTCATCGCACAGCATGATAGGAACATTCGTCACCAGGGCACGCGCGATGGCGATCCTTTGCTGTTCGCCGCCACTCATCATCTTCGGAAGACTTTTTGCACGGTGAGACATATTGACCTGTTCCAGCACTTTCCTGACCCTGCCCTTGGCCTCTGTATCCGGAATACCCAGCAAGGTCAGCGGAAGCATGACGTTCTGCTCGGCCGTGAGCGGCGCAAGCAGGTTGAACTGCTGGAAGATGAATCCGATCTTATTGAGCCGTATACCGGCCATGTTGCGCGCACTCAGCCCGGATGTACGTATCCCGTCGATGATCACCTCCCCCGAAGATGGGTAGATCACACAACCGATGAGCGATAATAAGGTCGTTTTTCCCGAACCGGAGGGACCTATGATCAGGGTGACCTTCCCGGTAGAAAGCGCCATGGAAGAGGGCTTAAGGGCCACGATGACGCTGTCTCCGCTGATGAATTCCTTCGATGCTGCTATGACTTCGGCTATGACGGGCATGGCTGGTAGCAGGGGTTCGTATGTGTTATTGATGCAGGATGACGGGGAAGGCCGAAATGCGTTGATATCATCGACCTGACAGGCATCTGTACTCTACAAATCTAATTTTGTTTTTTGATACCTTAAGCTGAAGAATGGTAATCAAAAAAGATCCAGGCGTTTCACTTCAGGGAAAATTTTACTTCGGATGCTATTGCCTAAGATCAGTCGTAAAGCGCTCTTGTGTTTGTATACGAAACATCCGGTAGATCTATAACCTCGTCGGATGATCATAAATAAAGCCGGGCTGTGGGGCCCGGCTTCTTTATACTCCATTTAAAAAAATCACTTCTTCTCGGGCATCAACACAGCCACCAGCTGCGTCGTCCCCTGACTCACCGCCCTGGCCGCCTCCTTCACATCCGCCGGGCTCATTGCATTTACGTCCTTTTCCCATGACAGGAACTGTGCCGCAGAGGTTTCCCCCTTACGCAGCTGACCCAGCTTCGAAAGCCAGAACTCATTGGTCTTGACCTCCGTCCGGTAGGATTCCAGCCATTGTTTCTTCACCTTGTCGATATACTTCTGTTCCGGGCCCTGCTCCGCCAGTTTGGAGAGTTCGCGACGGAACTCTTTGAGCAATGTGTCTGCCTTCTCCGGACCGCAGGGCAGCTGCAGGATGAACTGGAAGGCAGGGTAGGGAGCCTTCGTCATCTGGACAGATGTGCCGCCACCGTAGATGCCCTGGATCTTCTCGCGCATCTCCTCGATGATCAGGATGTTCAGCACCTCACTGAGGGCGTTGAACTTACGGGCCATGGTGTAGGAATAAGGCATCTCCCCGGCGAAGATGCCGAGCACGAGGCTCTTCTCCTCCTTGCCCTTTCTGAACTCAAATTGCTGGGGCCCCTTCACCCAGCGCACCTTGTTGTCTGTATAGTTTGATTTCTTTCCCGTGGTCGGCAGACTGGCCAGGTAGGTTTCGATCAACGGGAGCAGGGCATCTTCTTTGATGCTGCCGACGATCGTGAAATGCATGCCCGTCAGGTCTCCCAGCCGTTCGCGGTAGATGGACAGACTCCTGTCGAGGTTGATCTTATCGAAGTTTTCCGCCTTCGGCACGGCCGTCGGTGCCAGCGGATTGCGCTGGAAGAGGACCTGGAAGGTGGTGTCGATGAAGGAGAACTGAGGATTAGCGCCCATCATCAGATACTGCGCCTTGTTGCGCTGGATGGTCGACTTGAAGAGCGCGCTGTCCTTGCGCGGCGCGGTCACCTGCAGGTAGAGCAGCTGGAACATCGTCTCCATGTCCTTATTACTGCTGGATCCGCGGAAGCCATCCTCCGTGTCGCTGATCACCGGCGACATAGAGGCCGTCTTACCCGCGAGTACTTTGCGCAGGTCGGTGGGCGTGAAGTTGCCGATGCCCATGGAAGAGGCCATCATCGTCGCGTTCTCCGCAGAATATTTATCGGCGAGCCCGTAGCAGCCGAAGCCGCCATACCGGAAGCCCGACATCAACACCTGGTCACTTTTGAAATCTGTCTGCTTCAGGGTGACCGTGATGCCATTACTCAGCGTCAATTCCGTCGTGCCTAGTGTGGCATCGGTCTTGCGGCCCGTGATCCTGCCCTTGGCAGGCAGTTCGTCCATCAGACGGGCAGCGACCTCCTTCTCTTCATAAGGGCCGACAGCCGCCTGGGCTTGCGCGTCATAAGCCTTGATCAGTTCATCTTTCGCCGGTAGCGTGATGCCCGGGGTGGATTCCGGACCCATCACAAAGGAGAAGAAATCCTTTTCCTGGCGCAGCGACTCGGTGATCTTGTTCAACTCATCGATCGGAATACCGGGGATGATGGATTTCACGAAGGCATCTTCGGTTTCGATACCGGGCATGCCATCTTCATTCGTGAAATGCTGGACGCATTCATCCGTCAGTTCGGCAGATTCCGTCTTGTCGCGGTTATTGAAGGCGCGTTCGTAGTTCGACAGCAGGTTCTTCTTGGCCCTGTCCAGTTCCGCTGCCGTAAAGCCATGACGTTTCACCCGTTCGATCTCGCGATAGACGGCATCCATGCCCTTGCGCACGTCATTGGTGCCGGTGGAAGCCGATACGCTGAAGGCACCGTGGTTACGCGCCAGGCTGCTGAAATCTGAGTACGCATATACGAAGGGAGGCTGTGCTCCCTGGCTCAGTTCGCGGAAACGAGCGTTGAGCATGGAGGTGTAGAGGTCGCGGATGATCTCCTCCTTGTAGGCTCCAAAAGTTGTGAGCGGCGGCTCGGGCCGGGCAGAGAACTGAATGGCGAAGTCGTAACTGGTGGCCTCCTTGTCGGTCACGATCATCGACTTGCGCTGCGAATATGTCGGTACAGCGGCGTAGGTACGCGGACGCAGATTGGCAGGGTTCTTCAGGCCCGCGAAATGCTTTTTGACCAGCGTCAGGGCCTGTTGCTGAGGGATGTCTCCCACCACCACCACGGCCATCAGATCAGGCCGGTACCAGTCGCGGTAGAAGCGGCGGATGGCATCCGGTGGAAAATGTTTGATGATGCTATCCTTGCCGATGGGGAGTCTTTCGGCATATCTGGAGCCTTTGAAAAGTTCGGGATACACTTGCTTGAACATTCGCTCCTCCCCACTTTTTCCGGAGCGGCTTTCTTCGAGGATGATGGCCCGTTCGCTGTTGATATCTTCATCGAGGTAGGTGACCTGGTGGGCCCAGTCTTCCAGCACCTGGAAGCCTTTTTCGACATTGCCGGGCTTGCTGGTGGGTATGGGGAGGATGTACACCGTTTCATCGAAACTCGTGTAGGCGTTGAGATCGTTGCCGAAGCCCACGCCGATATCTTGCAGGAAGGATACGATCTCGTTCTTTTTGAAGTTTTTGGTGCCGTTGAAGGCCATGTGTTCGGCCATGTGGGCGAGGCCCTGCTGGTCGTCGTCTTCCATGATCGACCCGACCTTCACGACGAGCCGGAGCTCCACTTTCTGTTCGGGTTTCTTGTTTTCGCGGATGTAATAGGTCAGGCCATTATCCAGCTTGCCCTGAAGGACCTTCGGATCCATGGGCAGCTGCTGGTTGGCAGGCTGCTGCGAAAAGGCCGGCAGCAGGGCGATGGAGAAAATAAATACAGACAGGAGGCGCATTGATCTCATGGGCTTAGTTTGTAAGCAGCGAAGGTAAGCGCAAACCCTCAGCGGTCCTGATTTCCGCGAGCCCGACCAATGCATTTTGGCAATATCTTTACAATTGACCGCCTGTCAAATCAGGTTTCACCCGCTTTATGCATATCGCCATCATCAACGGTCCGAATCTCAACCTCCTGGGCAAGCGTGAACCCGGCATTTACGGCAGCGAATCCTTCGAAGATCATCTGCAAACCCTCAAAGCGCGTTTTCCGGCGGTCACGTTCACCTATTTCCAGAGCAATATCGAAGGCGAACTGATCGATGCCCTGCAGCGGGAGGGCTTCGCCTGCGACGGAATCATCATGAATCCTGGCGGGTACACGCATACTTCTGTCGCCATCGGCGATGCGATTGCGGCGATCCCGGCTCCGGTGATCGAAGTACATATTTCTAATGTCCATGCCCGGGAAGAATTCCGGCGGATCT
>CAJBZC010000227.1 GCA_903959965.1 uncultured bacterium | reverse complement strand
GGGTACCCGCCCAGTTTCGATCCTGATCGTTCCCGGGGGAAATATTCGGGAAACGGTGGTGGGCGCCCGGGGAACCGATTTCTTCAGCGACTGGGTCTTGTCTCTGCGTTGACGGAATCAACCTTCACTTGATTGCTGATCAAAAAATTATAAAGCCCATGCAAGATATCATCATCAGAAATGCCCGGAGAGAAGATTGCCCCAGACTGCTGGAGCTCGTCACAGAACTCGCGGTTTACGAAAAGGCCCCGAACGAAGTGACGGTCACCCTGGAACATTTCATGGAAAGTGGCTTTGGCGAAAAGCCCGTCTGGTGGGCCTTTGTGGCAACGGTACCCCATCCCGACCATTCGGCAAAACGCATGATCGCCGGCTTCGCACTCTATTATATACGCTACAGCACATGGAAGGGTCAAACCATGTATCTGGAAGACATCCTCGTCACGGAAAGCTTGCGCGGACAAGGAATTGGCCAACAACTCTTTGATCGATTGCAGGGAGAAGCCCGGGAAAAAGGATTCAAACGGGTTACGTGGCAGGTCCTGGACTGGAACGAGCCGGCCATTAATTTTTACAGAAGACAGGGAGCTAGACTGGATCCGGAGTGGCTCAACGCGACCATTGATCTCTGAACTGGGCACTCCGAAACGACCCTGGTAGTCTATTCGACCCCGTCGGTATGGGTTCCCTTGCGGATCTTGCCGATCAGCCCCTGCAATACCTTGCCAGGCCCTACTTCAGTAAATAGCTCGGCCCCGTCTGCAATCATGGCTTCAATGGTTTGTGTCCACCTTACAGGCCCCGTAAGCTGATTGATCAGATTCTGGCGGATCTGATCCGGGTCTGTCACCCCTTTAGCGACGACATTCTGATAAACCGGGCAGGTACCGCGATGGAATATGGTTTGTTCGATGGCAGCTGCCAACTCTTCTCGGGCAGGTTCCATCAGGGGTGAGTGGAATGCACCCCCGACAGGTAACACCAGTGCACGTTTAGCACCCGCTGCCTTCATGCGCTCGCAGGCCAGTTCAATGCCCTTGACGCTGCCGCTGATAACGAGCTGACCGGGACAGTTGTAGTTGGCCGCAACGACCACCTCGCCTGTTTCCGCTCCCAGTGATTGACAGACCTCCTCAACCTTTTGGTCTTCCAGACCCAGGACGGCCGCCATAGTAGATGGGGCCGACAAGCAGGCCTTTTGCATGGCAACAGCGCGGATGCTGACCAGGCGAAGGGCGTCCTCGAAACTCAGTGTACTATTGATGACCAGTGCTGTAAATTCACCGAGCGAATGACCGGCCACCATGTGCGGGGTCGGGTTCTCGATGCTCTTATAAGCAATGACAGAGTGAAGGAAAATAGCGGGTTGCGTAACATTCGTCTGGCGCAGATCCTCTTCCGAGCCGTGAAACATAGCTTCAGAGATCTTGAACCCCAGGATCTCGTTTGCTTGTTCGAAGATCCGCTTCGAAAAGGCATTGTTGTCATAGTGCGGCTTACCCATCCCGGGATACTGGGAACCCTGCCCCGGGAACACATAGGCGTGACTCATACTCCGTATTGAAAAACGAATGTACGAAAATCGTCTGAAAGCTCGTCAGTCGTCATCCTCAGACCGCCGGAAAATGGCTGCCCGAGGCTGCTGAAACGATGTATCAATGGAGTTTTGAGCCAATAAGTCGGATGAATTCGCTGCGGGATTCATTCCGCTCGAATTCTCCCCAAAAAGCGGAAGTGGTGGTCACAGAATTCTGCTTCTGTACCCCGCGCATCATCATACAGAGATGGGATGCTTCGATGACCACGGCCACACCCAAGGGATTGAGGGTCTCCTTGATGACATTCAGGATCTGTGATGTCAACCGTTCCTGCACCTGCAAGCGGCGACTGTAAACATCTACCACCCGGGCAATCTTGCTCAGTCCGGTGATCCATCCGTTGGGGATGTAAGCGATGTGTGCCTTCCCGTAGAAAGGGAGCATATGATGCTCACACATGCTGTACAGTTCAATATCCTTAACGATCACCATTTCGCTGACCTCTTCATGAAATTTTGCCGAATTCAAAATCGCGGCGGCATCCATATGGTATCCCTGCGTCAGGAACTGCATGGCCTTGGCAACGCGCTCAGGTGTCTTCAGCAACCCCTCTCTATTCGGATCCTCACCCAGCAATTCTATCGACTCGCGATAGTTATCGGTGAGTCGGGAAGTAATCTTGTCTTCGTACTGTTCAACGCGTTGATAGGCCATGATGTCCTGTTGATGGGATAAAAAATGATATGATCAACCTGGATATTCCACGAAATTCCGGGGTGTCTCGTACAAAACGATCTTGAGCGACTTGTCAGCAGGGATCCTGGATCTCAGCAGATCGTGGATCACGACGGCTATGTTTTCCGCCGTAGGATTCAGATCGCGAAACAATTCCGTGTCCAGATTGAGGTTGCGATGGTCGAGCCGATCTATAACTTCCTCCCGGATGATGTCCGAAAGGACCTTCATATCCATTACATAGCCCGTGCCCGGGTCCGGAAATCCAGTAACTTTTACGATCAATTCGTAATTGTGTCCATGGTAGTGTGGAAGATTGCATTTACCGAATACGGCGACATTCGTCGCATCATCCCAAGCGGGGTTGTGCAGTCGGTGGGCTGCGTTGAAATGCTCCTTTCGGCATACGGTCACTGGATGCATCATGGTCACGTTAAAGGATATAGCTTGCGTAACCATTCAGTCGTTTACGCCGCCAAATCAGGTCAATACAACATCATCGGCGGCAAATGGTTTAACCTCCGACCGATTTATTCGCCGTAATATTCTACATATATCCTTGCCGTCTCTACCAGCTTCAGACAATGGAGCTTTACACCTTCCGGCATCCGAGGACTCAGCTGTTCCCAAATCGCCGTCACGAGGTTCTCTATCGAACACATTTTCCCCTGCATGAAATCTACATCCAAATTGAGATTGCGATGATCCAGTTTGTCGATGACATGCTGGTTGATGATCTTACTGAGCTTCTTTACATCATAAATAAAGCCGGTATCCGGATCCGGCCAGCCCTTGACCGTGACAGACAATTCGAAATTATGACCATGCCAGTGTTCATTGGCACAGCGTCCGAATACCTCTTCGTTCCGCTCTTTGGTCCACTTGGGGTTGTACAACTTGTGTGCCGCGTTGAAATGCTCGACCCTGGTCAAATAGATCATGATGTTTGATTGGATCTGATGTGATCCGCGATGCAAAGTTACAACAGGATCCAGAAATCAAAAATGACGGCGGTCTTATTTGAGGAGCAGGAAAAATCAGACCTTTACATCATGAGAATCGCCGTGGTCACCGCCACAGAACTGGAGATGCAACCTATCAGAGCCTACCTGTCGGAACGCCTGTTTCTGCGCAAACATCATCGTTTCGACCTATGGGTTTCGGGTGTTGGGATCATGCACACTACCTATGCCCTCAGTCGTGCGCTATC
>CAJBZC010000226.1 GCA_903959965.1 uncultured bacterium | reverse complement strand
GTCCTGAGTTTCCTAAAGGGAGCCTTGCTATCTGATCCTTATGGATGGTTGGTGCGCCCCGGGGAACATACACAGTCAGGCCGATTTCTTCGATTTACCGATCCGGAAGACATACGAACAAAGACCCCGCAGATATCCGCGTATGTCCGGGAAGCCATCGATCATGCCCGCAAAGGCACCCGAGTGGAGAAGCGTCCTGAAGATGTGGAGATCGGGATCCCGGAGGAATTACAACAGCGTTTTCAGGAGGATAATGCATTTGAATCCGCATTCCGCGCACTTACGCCCGGCCGTCAGCGTGCCTATCTCATGTTCTTTACGGCCACCCAAACACCAGCCACCCGTTTCAATCGGATCGAAAAGTTTCGGCCACGCATCCTCGATGGCAAAGGCCTGAACGATTGTGTCTGTGGATTATCGAGGAAAATGCCGGGTTGCGACGGCTCTCATAAGCTCATGAGATCGGCGGTCTGACCATCTTTTTTCAACGCTTCGTTCAGGATCTGGTCCGCTTAGGCCGGCTCAAAGTTTGAACCACACGCCTGGCTTCCGTCCTTGCTTCAGGGGTTTTCCTAAGTTCCCAGAGTCGATCGACCATGGGCTTGCCTTTTTCTAACGGAGATACAATGGGCGCAGGATAATCGATGCCGTGCCTGAAACCATAAAATGCCGCTTCCATCGGTGTGACTGTCCACGGATGATGGATCAGCGTATCAGGCAGCATCGCGATCTCCGGAACCCATTTCCGAACGAAGATGCCTTCCGGATCATGAGCCAGGCCATTCTTGACCGGATTATACACCCGTATAACATTCGTACCGGTGGTACCCGCCTGCATCTGGAACTGAGGATAGTGTATGCCCGGTTCGTAATCCAGGAAACACCTGGCGAGGTGATGAACACCAAGTCTCCAGTCAATATCCAGCATATGTGTCAGGAAGCTCACCAGCATGGCGCGCATCCTGAAGTTGATCCATCCCGTGACACGCACGGCCCTCATGGATGCATCCACCAACGGATAACCGGTTTGACCGGTCATCCAGGCCTCCAGTCTCGACGCATCGTTGCCTGCGTTTAGGTTTTCATAGGCCCGGTTCACGGCCCGAAAAGCATAGCTGCAGTCCTGTTCGAATTTCTGCACGAAATGGTCATGCCACATGATGCGTGTCCGGAAAGCCTGGATGGGTCGTGTGTGCAACGGTGTGATCCCCCATTGATGGCTGGCACGAAACACCTGACGGATCGACAGATTGCCCCAGGAGATATATGGCGACAGTCGTCCGCAGGAAGTGCGGCTTTGTTCGGGTTTAGAGATGTGCAGTTGATAAGAGGAATGTCGGACACGAAGGAATGATTCGAGATAGCGATGCGCCATCGTTTCGCCACCCGGCTGCATCAGAGGTTGCGGTGTTTCCCAGCATTTTAATAGCGCATCATTCACCGGAAAGGGATGAGGTACCCGGGATAAATTACATGGACTGAACTGATTATCGATCTCCGGGGTATTGATATAAGCCGCCCAGTCGGCATCCCAGCCGGACCTGTCACGTATCCCTCTCCGCACGCCGTTGCGTTTATATTCCCGCCAACGAATGTCTTTTGATTGAAGTTTGACCCGCACGGCTTTGTCACGCTGCCAGGTTTCGATCGTCCCGGATTCATGATAGGAGAGGACCTGCTCGATCAGGTGCGTCTTCATCAACCAGTCGAATACCTCAACCGCCTCGCCATGTAAGATCAACACTTCTCGTCCAAACACCGCCAGTCGGGTTTGCATATCCTTTAGTGACTGCCAAAGAAACCGACCATGTCGCTCGTCATAATCGGGCAACTGCATCATCGACGGCTCAAAAATGAAGATCGGGAGATAAGGAATGGCTGCGGCCTCGGCTTCCTGGAATGGCCGATGATCCCGAGTGCGCAGGTCGCGCTTAAGCCAAACAATATTGATGGGGTGATCCATGATGCGGCCGGGTTTTCCGGGCTTCCCGCGATGAGCTAAAGGATGCAACCAGCGGATTGCAAAGATAATGCAAGGGAAACGTACCCCGTGTTGATCGGATGTGAAAACTGCATTGTAGATGCCACCCATGCATTTCGCAGTGATCTTCCTATTTTCACGTGAGTACAATCACAAACGCCATTATTAAAAGCACCCCGCATGGAAGCTCGTACGGAAGATCATTTGCGGATACACACATTTGAGAACTTTATCTGGACCGATATCTGCAACCCGGATCGACAAAGCCTGGACAGGATTGCCACACAGTATAATCTGGACATCCACCAGATCACTGATAGCCTGGAACGGGGACACCTGCCGAAGATTGAACGACTTGCCGAGTACCAGTTTATTATACTTCGGGCCTTCACTTCAAACATTCAGGAAGGAGCCACCACCATTAATGATCTGTCCAATAAGATTGCCTTTTTTATCAATGAGGTCAAACTGATCTCTGTACATCAACGGGATTTTCCATTTCTGGATCAACTCAAGAATGACTTCACACACCCGGAAGACCTCCTGCTCCACATCATCAACAAGATGCTGGACACCTACGAACCGCCATTGGCGGAGCTTGACAGACAGATCGAGGAACTGGAAAAATCCGTATTTCTGAGAAAGTATGCAAAGGTTTCACTGGAGGATCTGTACTACCTAAAAACCCAGACAAGAATCACCAAAAAACTATTACAACTCTTTCAACAAGTGACGATCCAGCTTTACGTACGGGATGTAAATCGTTCATCATTGCAGGATATCCAGGATCGATTGGTCCGGCACATGCTTAAATATGATGAAGTCCTAGAAAATGCACAGAACCTGCTGCATACATACCATTCAGTAAATGCACAGAAAAGCAATGATGTCATGAAGTTGCTGACCGTCTTCTCCGCCTTCTTTTTACCCCTGACCTTTATCGCCGGTATCTATGGGATGAATTTTGAACACATGCCGGAACTCGAATGGCCGAATGGATATTTCATCACCCTTGGAGTCATGATGGTAATCGCCCTGATCATCTTCATCTGGTTCAAGAGAAAAAGAATTCTGTAACCAATGGCGTATACCCTAGCGCCTTTGTTCCCTCGCGGTGTATCTCAAAAAAAATCCGGTCTTATGACCGGATTTTGGGGGGCGGAGAGAGAGGGATTCGAACCCCCGGACCTTTAACAGTCAACGGTTTTCAAGACCGCCGCAATCGACCGCTCTGCCATCTCTCCACGGCAAAAGTAATCTCCGATCCCCAATCCGGCAAAAAAAACGTGGCGATTCCTGAAAATCAGCTGACAGCCCCTTTTCTGTACCTTCGTGCAGGATGAAGGAACTGCGCACGCTCAATGTCTATTTCCGAAAGTACAGAGGACGACTCCTCCTCGGATTGCTCTTTGTATTTCTGTCCAATTATTTTGGAATACTTGCCCCACAGATCACCGGCTATGTCGTTGATCAGGTAGAACTGCGCATGAGCCACGCTGGAGCCACTTCCGATGCGAAGATCCATGCCAAGTCATTTTATGACCCGTTGGTCGAAACATTCATCAGGGTCATGGATGTCAGCCACCGTTCGTTTTCCAGTCTGGTACTGTGGTGTGGGATCCTGCTTCTCGCCGTGGCTCTGCTGCGCGGATTCTTCATGTTCCTGATGCGACAGACCCTTATCGTCATGAGCCGCCATATTGAGTACGACCAGAAACGGGAATTGTATGACCACTATCAACGGCTGGACGCGGCTTTTTATAAAGCCAACAGGACAGGTGACCTCATGAGCCGGATCTCGGAAGATGTCAGCCGCGTCAGGATGTACACCGGCCCCAGCATCATGTACCTCACCAACCTCACCGTACTCATTTGTTTCAGCCTTTTCTACATGTTCCGCGAAAACGCAATGCTGACGCTCTATGTCTTATCGCCACTTCCTATCCTGGCTGCAGCCATATATTTTGTCAATAACGTAATCAACCGACGGAGCGAACGTATCCAGGCCCAATTATCAGACATCACCACCCATGCACAAGAATCATATTCCGGGATCCGTGTGATCAAATCCTTCGGACAGGAAAGCGCAATGTCGGGATTCTTTCGACGACATGCCGAAGACTATCGTCACTCCAGTCTGGGACTCGCCATGGTGGAAGCCGTGTACTTTCCATCCATTGGACTGCTCATCGGCCTGAGTACCCTGCTCACGATCTTCATGGGCGGTATCTATCAACTCAACCAGCAGGTGTCTTCCGGAACCATCGCAGAGTTCGTAGTCTATATCAACATGCTTACCTTTCCGGTCAGCGCCATTGGCTGGGTCGCCAGCATGATCCAGCGCGCAGCCGCCTCTCAAAAACGCATCAATGAATTTCTGAATACCAAATCTAACGTGAACGATCCTGTGGGGCCCACACGAATGCCTGCGTTTCGTGAGATTCAATTCGATAGCGTATCCTACACTTATCCAAATACGGGTATACAGGCATTGACTGATTTCAGTATGACCGTGAAGGAAGGAGAGAAGGTGGCCATCATCGGAAAAACCGGCAGCGGCAAATCGACCATCGCCCAATTGCTGCTACGACACTTCGATCCAACCTCAGGCAGCATTAGGTTGGATGGATCCGATCTGCGAGACTTCATGCGTTCTGCCATCCGCGACGGCATCAGTTATGTACCCCAGGATACCTTCCTGTTCAGCGCAAGCATTGCTCAGAATATACGGTTCGGCGACCCTGAAGCTGATGATAAAAAAATTAGAATCGCTGCCCGGAACGCCGCCATTGATGCAGAGATTGAGGCCTTTCCAGACGGCTATGCCACCCGGGTAGGGGAGCGGGGCGTTAACCTCAGCGGCGGTCAGAAGCAAAGAATATCCATTGCCAGGGCACTGTGCAGACAGTCTCATGTCCTTATTTTCGACGATTGCTTGTCTGCCGTTGACGCCGCGACAGAACATCGCATCCTCTCCGGACTGAAGGAAGCACTGCAAAACCGAACTGCCATCATCATCACACACCGAATTTTCTCTCTGCTGGAATTCGATCGTATTCTTGTCCTGGACAATGGCAGAATCATAGAATCCGGAACACATGAGCAACTACTTGCGCTAAAAGGGTACTATCACACCATCCATCGAAAGCAGCAGGAACATTGATTCAAATCAGTGGACTACCTTTTATCCCTCAAAAAAAACAAAAAAATAGTTTTTTTGTACAATTACTAAATTATTGTGATATTGCCATAACCGCTACGTGCATATCGCATGTGCTATAGACCAAAACTAACAACGTGTCATACGAACACAACGACAAACGAATGGACAGCGTGTATAGCAAACGCATACGCGCAGGTAAACGTAGAACCTATTTCTTTGATGTCAGAACAACCCGGGGTAATGACTACTACCTCACCATCACCGAAAGCAGGAAGCGATTTACAGATGAAGGATACGACCGCCATAAGATCTTTCTCTACAAGGAGGATTTCAACAAGTTCATCAAGGCGCTCAGCGAAGCAGTAGAGCACGTCAAAACAGAACTCATGCCAGACTTTGACTTCGACGCCTTCAATCATGATAACGACGAATACGAAGGATACTCAGATGCCACTGCAACCCATCAAGGGCTATCTTCCGATGAATCTTCAGCCCCTGCATCAGATCAACTCGAAAATACT
>CAJBZC010000225.1 GCA_903959965.1 uncultured bacterium | reverse complement strand
GCCCGGCATTGGCCCGCTGCATGGCATTGCTTCCACCAGCTGCACCACGACTCATTGCTGCTCCGCCCTTAAAGAGCTGGAAGCGGCTGGGCATCTCTCGCACCGGCCACATACCGTTCGATTCATTGATGTCTGCCGTTTCTTTCATTGGATCCAGACGCAAGGAAACAACCTCCTTGTCTTTCACAAACACCTTACTGAACTGACGTTCGTTGGAACGCCATATCGTTACCGGCAGACGATCCACCTGCTTACTGCCATCTTTGAAGGTCCATTCCACAATGACCGGCATGATCATACCACCCTTGTTGGAGAACGTGAGTTCATACAGATGCTTGTCAGCCCACTTGGAAGCATTTTGCGCATCCTTCTGAGCCTCGGTCATCTTCGCCTGCATATCTGCGTACATCTTGGCATCCGCGCCCGGGTACTGCCAGTAGAAATCACGCAGCGTGGTATCCGTATCAACATAATAGGTCATTGAATTGTCGGCCTTATTACGCTGCTTATGGATGGCCTCGAATTCAGGTTGAGAGAAGGAAGCGGCATTGCGCTTGTCATCCAGGCGGAACCATTTTACACTGTCAATCGAAATATCTACCGCATCCGTTCCGAAATACCAACCTCTCCAAAACCAGTCCAGATCCACGGCACTGGCGTCCTCCATCGTCCGGAACAGATCCGCCGGCGTGGGATGTTTGAAAGCCCAGCGACGGGCATATTCCCGGAAAGAGAAATCAAAAAGATCACGCCCCATCACGGTCTCCCGCAGGATGTTCAGGCCCGTGGCCGCTTTCGCATAGGCATTGGCACCAACATTCGCCACAGCGTCCCCCTTGGTCATGATAGGCTCCAGCTGCTCCTTCGGAAGACGCATGTAATCTGTGATCAGATGAGCAGGCCCGCGACGGGAAGGATAATTGAGATCAAACTCCTGCTCTGTCAGGAATTGAACAAAGGTGTTCAAACCCTCATCCATCCACCACCACTGACGCTCATCACTGTTGATGATCATCGGGAAGAAGTTGTGACCCACTTCGTGGATGATCACCCCGATGGCGCCGTACTTGATCGCCTCACTGTAGGTGCCGTCCTTTTCCGCACGTCCGTAGTTCATGGACAACATAGGATATTCCATGCCATTGGCGGCTTCCACTGACTGCGCAACAGGATACGGATACGGGATGGTGTATTTGCTGTACACCTTCAAGGTATGGGCCGTAGCCTTGGTCGAATATTTCCGGTAAATGGGATAGGCTTCTTTGCCATAAAAGCTCATACACATGACCTTGCGGCCATCGATGTACACCGGCATGGCATCCCACACGAAACGACGGGAACTGTTGAATGCGAAATCACGTACGTTTTCCGCTTCAAACAACCAGGTTTTCTTCGACTGACTTTTTGTTTTCAGCGCCGCCGTGGCCTCTGCCAGGTTGACGATCTCCACCGGCTCCTTTGACGTCTGCGCCACCGCCCAGCGCTGCTGTTGCTCCGCCGTCAACACCGACTTGGCGTTCCGGAGCTCCCCGGTCGATGCCACGATGTGGTCCGAAGGTACGGTGATGGCCACCTTGTAATTGCCAAATGTGAGCGCAAACTCAGCTCCGCCCGTGAACTGCAGATGCTGCCAGCCCTGGAAGTCGCTGTAAACCGCCATCCGCGGAAACCACTGCGTGATGGAATACAGATTGTTCCCATCTTCGGGAAACACCTCATATCCACCACGACCCCGCACGTCAGACTTATTATTGATCTTGTAGTTCCAGTCGATGTTGAAGATGAACTTCTGACCAGGCTTTAACGGGGTCGGAAGGTCGATCCGCATCATGGTCTGGTTGACCGTGTAGGCCAGCGGCTTGCCCAGTGCATCAGCCACCCGCGTGATGTTCAGCCCCAGACCGGCCAACGTCTTCTCCACATCCATCTCCTCGAGTTGACGATCCGACATCCTCGAAGGCATCTTGCCCGTATTGTCGAGGTTGTTGTTACTCTTGGAGTGATGAAAATTCTCGTCCAGCTGCAGCCAGATATAACTCAATACATCCGGTGAGTTGTTGTAATATGTGACGGTCTCCCCCGCTGTCAGATGGTTCTTCTGCTCGTCGATCTCGACACGGATGTCATAATCCGCCCGCTGCTGCCAGTACTTTGGACCGGGTGCGCCGCTGGCTGTCCGATACTCGTTCGGCGTAGCCAGCAGATAGTCGAGCTGCTCGAACCGGTTCCCATGGTTCGATCCGGGATTGTGCTCCTGCTGTGCCTGAACCGCTGCGGCAGGTATGGCCGACAACAGCAACAATTTTAGTAGATGCTTCTTGATCATCATATTATATTTTCAATTCAGAATGGCCAGCGTTCCACCATCATGCCGATCGAAAGCAACAACACCGGAAGGGACAAAGCCCACACCCAATGATGCCGACGAACGCCCGGAATCCGGGTCACCAACAAGCCAAGAAAAAGGATGAACAATACTACGAAAATCTGGCCGATTTCCAGTCCGAGATTGAAACTGAATAGCCCCCAACCCAGACGCTGTTCCCTGGAAAGACTGAACCGGATGGCATTCGCATAGCCCATTCCATGAATCAGACCGAATCCAAAGGCCAGTATGTAACTCAGGCGCATCCGCCGGGCATTCCATTCTCTTCGGAACAGGTTAAAACAGGCCGTAATCAAAATGGTACAGGGAATCAGAAACTCGACCCATTCATCCCCGAATCTCACCATATCCAATACGCTCAGGATCAATGTCAGCGCATGCCCGATCGTGAAGGCAGTCACCAGTACGATCACCCGCCGCCAGTCAGCCGGCATAAATATCACCGTCAGTGCCGCAATGAACAGCTGATGATCCAGCGCACCCTGACTGATAATATGGTGCCAACCCTCTTTGAAATAGAAGATAAAATCATTATACATGCCAAGTACTTGTGTATAAATCTGAAATTAGCGTAAAATTCGATCAACATGATGTTGTTATGGATGCTTCGACTTGGTCTGCTCCTTTCCCCCGCTTTTCATCCATATTACGTGAGCGTGACAGAGATCGAATACAACCCTCAAAAGCGGGAATTGGGCGTCGCCTGCAAATTTTTCATTGACGACCTGGAAGAAGCGATCCGTGATGCCGGTGCCGGAAAAACCGACCTGATCAAAGGCGACAAGACCCGCAACACCAGACTGCTGGAAGACTATTTGAAAGCCCACCTAGGCCTGATGACAGATGGCAGGAAGATAGATCTTGCATTCATTGGCTACGAACTCGACCAGGAAGCCATCTGGTGCTTCCTGGAAGCCGGCTCCATCCAATCATTCAGTCGCCTGAACATACGAGGAGACATGCTTTTTGAACTCAGAAAGGATCAGATCAATCTCTTTCATGCAACCGTCAACGGCGTTCGCAAAAGCCATCGACTCACCCTGCCGGATCGCATGTTCTCTATGGACTTCAAGCCCTGATAGGAATCAGACGACCAACTCTACCACCTTGGTCGCCTCCATGTTAGCATTGCGCATGGCAATACTTCGAATGGCATTGTCGGCAAATCTGGTGAAAGCTTCCTTGGTGATCTGATCGTCACTTTCCATGATAGGCACGCCGCAGTCCCCACCCTCACGGATGCTTTGCACCAATGGAATCTCACCGAGGAAGGGGATGTCGAACTGATCTGCCATCTTCCGGCCACCTTCTTTTCCGAAGATGTAATATCGATTATTCGGGAGTTCCGCCGGCGTGAACCAGGCCATATTTTCCACCAAACCAATGATGGGCACCTTGATTTGAGCCTGAGCGAACATGGAGATGGCCTTCCGCGCGTCCGCAAGCGCCACGTCCTGAGGCGTGGTCACCACGATCGCACCGGTGACCGGAACGGTTTGTACGAGTGTCAGATGAATATCACCCGTGCCAGGTGGCATATCGATGATCAAATAGTCGAGTTCTCCCCAATACACATCCGAAACGAACTGTTTGATGGCGGAACTCACCATCGGCCCGCGCCAAACGACCGCACTCTTTTCATCAACCAGCAATCCCATGCTGATGATCTTGATGCCGAACTTCTCGATCGGAACGATCTTGTCCTTCCCTTCAACCTCCATCATCATCGGGCGCTCCCCACGAATTCCAAACATGATGGGCATGCTCGGCCCGTAAATATCAGCATCCATCAAACCCACCCGCGCCCCGCTCTGCGCCAAAGCCAGTGCCAGGTTGGCGGAGACGGTAGATTTCCCAACCCCGCCCTTGCCACTGACCACAGCGATGATATTCTTGACGTCCGGTAACAGAGCCCGGCCATCAGCCCGGTTGCTGGAAGTCTGCGCCGTGAATTTTACCTGAACACTCACATCATCCCCGCAACGGCTGCGAATGGCCTGCTCACAATCCCTGCGCATCAATTCTTTCAGCGGACATGCCGGCGTCGTCAGCACCAATGTAAAACTGACCGATCGTCCATCAATCGATATGTCTTTGATCATATTCAGTGTGACAAGATCCTTGCCCAGATCGGGCTCCTGCACGGTCGCCAGCGCCGCTAAAATGTCCTGCTGTGTCATGTTCTGAGGAATTGTTAAAAAAGATTAACAGGCTGCAAAGGTAACCAATCAGCGCTGTACTTTGTTTGTCGAAGGGATGCCATAAATTTGTCACACACGGTCGATATGATGAAGACGCTTCGATACCTGGCCTTTTGTTTATTTATAATACCCTCTGGAGCCAAGGCTCAGTTCGAGACCTTTCAGGACTCCGTTGTGCAACTCTATGGTGTGGTGATGACGGCCGACAGCCTGAGGGGACTCCCTGCCGTCAGTGTCATTGTAAAAGGGACGGGACGCGGAACCATTACTAACGGACAGGGCGTATTCTCCATCGTCGTCCTTAAAGGGGATGATATCGAATTTTCTTCCGTCGGTTTCAAGAACAAGATCACCCGTATTCCAAGAGACCTGGAAGGCAATGAATACAGCCTCATACAATTGCTCGTGACGGACACGGTATACCTCCCGGCCAGCATCATCAAGCCCAGGCCCACCCGCGAACAGTTTGAACGTGATTTCGTCAATACTGATGTGCCGGACGATAATATCGAAATCGCACGCCAGAATACAGACATGGCAAAACGAAGAATACTGGCCCAGGCATTACCCAGGGACGGTCGCGAAGCCGTAGGTTTCAACCTGGCCCAGAACGCCCGTCGATACTACTCCGCAGGGCAAACACCTCCCATGAATATCATGAACCCCTTCGCCTGGAGCGAATTCGTGAAGGCCTGGAAACGAGGAGATTTCAAGAAAAAATAAGGGCGCCTTACATCCGATGGATGTAAAAATGTTCGCCCCGATACATAGCGGCAAAACCAGGTGTGATCATGTCAACAGGAATCCCGAAACTGCGCCATAGATAAAGGATCTCCTTCTCCCCTTTTCTGTCCGCATTATCAAGGAATACCACGCACTTCTCATGCATCCGGTGAAACATGAATGGAAGTGCAGGATAGCGGGCCCGGTGATTGCCAGCGCTTGAGGCATTGGGCCCGTCTACGATCAGACAATCGATATCATGACCGAATTCAGCAAAGGCCGATTCCAGAATAGCCTCATCATACCAGCGATTGTCGTCTACCGAAAAGGTTGATTCAGCCAGGGGAGCCGCCACAAAAGTGACAAGATCATCCAACCCTTCCGCCTCCAGCATGTTCCGGATCAGGCGGATCCATTCAGGCTTGTGATCAACCGTCATCAACCTGGTGTCCGTTAAACCATTCTTGCGGATCAGGCGGGCCAGCATGATCGTGGAAACCCCCGAACCAAACTCAACGATCCGCTTTCTTCCATTCAAGGTGATATCATTGAAGATCGCCGCCAGTGAAGTACTGTCGATCGTGCCCGTGTTAAAGGGGAGGTAAGGACCTGAATTCAACAGGGAATGTACCTGGGAGACCGCAATATTTTCCCTGCGCAAACGCTCATTCTTCCGCCTCACAAACTGAAGACGATACTGAAGCCCCCTGATCCTGTGATATTGGGTACTGAGAAAGAGATAAAGCGCTGAAGGAATGGGTAAAAACTTGGTGTTCAGTCTATCCATGGGAATATTCAATAAAAAAGAATCAAGAAAACGGCCAAAGCAACAAACGATTGGCCAGAGCTTCTGACTCTAACGTAAAATCATCGGGAAAATTATCGAGCCACGGGGTTTGGTAACTTTATGCCATGAACAACATCACTGTCATCGGCGCAGGCACCATGGGCAGCGGGATTGCCCACCTTTTTGCTCAGTATGGGCACCATGTTTCTTTGGTGGATATTTCCGAGGCTAAACTAGGGGAAGCCAGGACTTCCATAGCCAGAAATATGGGTAGACAAATGTCAAAAGGACTCTTGACGGAAGATGAAAAGACCAATGCTCTTCAACGCATCAATACCTTCACCACCCTTGAGGCGGGTGTACCGGGGGCTGAACTCATCGTAGAGGCCGCTACCGAACAGGAGGAAATCAAACTCCGCATCTTCCGGGAACTTGATCGTCTGGCATCGCCCGGATGCATCCTGGCTACCAACACCTCCTCCATTCCCATCACAGGCATTGCTGCCGCCACTCAGCGTCCTGAAAAGGTCATCGGGATGCATTTCATGAATCCGGTACCCGTGATGAAACTGGTCGAAATCATCAACGGATATGCCACGGACCAGACTGTAACGCGAACGATTGTAGAACTCAGCAAAAAACTGGGGAAAACCCCCTGCGTGGTCAACGACTATCCCGGATTCATATCAAACCGGATCCTGTTGCCCATGATCAACGAGGCGATATACAGCCTCTTCGAAGGAGTAGCCGGCGTTGATGAAATTGATGTCGTAATGAAATTGGGCATGGCGCACCCGATGGGACCACTACAATTAGCCGATTTTATCGGACTGGATGTTTGCCTTTCCATTTTGAAGGTCCTGCAGGAAGGATTTGGGAACCCGAAATACGCCCCTTGTCCCCTGCTGGTCAATATGGTGAAGGCCGGGAAACTCGGCGTCAAAAGCGGTGAAGGATTCTACAGATACCAGGAAGGTGCCAGGGCTGGTATCCCTCTCAAATTTCGCTGATCCGGGTCTTCAATAGTTCGGCCGCCACCACCAGATCCACCGGCCAGGTAACCTTGATGTTCGATACTTCCCCCTCGATCAGGTCCACCTTGTCACCTTGTCGTTCAACCACGGATGCCTCATCCGTAAACGTGGGATCATACGACTGCCGGAATGCCTGCAACAAGATGGCTGACTGGAAGGTTTGTGGTGTCTGTATGGCACGAAGAGATGTCCTTTCTACAGCAACATGTCCATCCGCATGCAACTTACGGATGCTGTCACTCACCGCTACGGCCGGGATGGCGGACCCCACATCCATGGCCTGACGATAACAGCGGCGAATCAGATCGGGAGATACCAGACATCTTACCGCATCATGTACAAAGACGATGGACGGTTCACGTACCAGCTGAAGCCCCCGTTGAACGGAATGAAAACGCGTCTCTCCACCCTCTGCAAAAAAAATAGTCTGATCAGGCAGATAACGCGCGACCAGATCACTGCCCGTTTCCAGATACGCCCCCGGCAATACCACCACGATCTCCATCTCCGGAAGCGCTGAAACAAAGGCACTGATAGAATGAACCAGGAGTGGAGCACCGGCCACTTCAAGAAATTGCTTGGGCGTATCCGACCCCATCCGAGTGCCCGAACCGCCGGCAACGATGATCGCGATTGGTTTCATAGTGCAAATATCGTGTATTAGGTATCAACGGACCGGCAGCCTCTTTTTCGGTTATACGTAACCGGTAGTAAAAAGCATGAACCATCCGGTCAGGTCAATAAACGTGTACACTCCTGAAGGAGTCGATGAGGATCAATGGCAACCGTGCCAACCTCTTCACACACCAACCCGCCGGCGATATTCGCCATTCCCGCCGAAAGGCCCATATCCCGAGTGGCCGCAAAAGCCAGGGCCGCCACCGATATCACCGTATCCCCCGCACCACTGACATCAGAAATGTTGCGCACATGGGAGGGAATGATTTCAGAATGACGGCCATCTGAATGGAAAACCCCTTTGTCAGACAAGGTAATGAAGGAATACACATGCCCAAGCCTGGAACGCAACGCCTCATCGGCATTCCTCAGTGCATCAAGCGTGACCGGATCTGACTCAAGTGATAATCCTTCCCGGACTTCCTTCAAATTCGGCTTGAAAATATCCACCCCGACATAGGTGAAAAAATTCCTGCGCTTGGGATCCACAGCTGTTATGACACCCAACTGGCGACAATGGGCAGTAACCTGACGAATCAGCCGCTCCGTGAGCACTCCTTTATCATAGTCCTCAAAAATCAAGACATCCGGCTTCTCCTCATCCAATCTTCTGATGACCCGATCGATGAGTTGTCCCTCGATGCCCTCATCTATCGGATCGGTCATCTCATTATCGATCCTGAGCATCTGCTGATTGCGGCTGATAATACGTGTCTTCGTGGTGGTGACCCGCTCTTCGACCGACAGCATATCTTCCACTCCGATCCTGCCCTCCGAGAGCATGCGACGCAGGATGCCAGCCTCGGGATCATCGCCGGTGACCGATACAATGGACACACTGGCTCCCAATGCTGCCAGGTTCAAACCCACATTCCCCGCTCCTCCGATCCGATGATCTTTGCGGGTGAGTTGGACAACCGGAACGGGGGCTTCCGGAGATATCCGTTCCACGCGTCCCCATAGGTATTCATCCAACATCACATCACCCAGAACCATGGCCCTGAGACCTCGAAACTGCTCGAACAGGTTAACAAAATCCATAGCTTTCCTTCGATCTCAAATGTTTTATTGACGACTGCGTGCCAGATAGAACAATGGAATACCCGCAAGTGTAATCCCCAGCCCCCACGCGGCATAAGTGGTCTTGAAGATCAACAGCAACACACAGAAAGCTGTCCCCATCAGGATGTACACCGCTGGCAAAACCGGATAGCCAAAGGCCCGGTAAGGTCTTTCCGCATCCGGCATCTTCCGCCGCAGGATAAAAATGCCCAGGATTGTGAGCACATAAAAGATGACCACCACAAAACTGATCATATCCAGCAGGTTGCCGTAGCCCCCACTCAGGCATAACAGGGAGGCCACTGCAAACTGTGCCCAAAGGGCCCACTGCGGAACCGAATGCTTGTTAAGCCGCCCGGCCGGCGCAAAGAACAGTCCATCCTTGGCCATGGTGTAATAAACCCGGGCACCTGCCAAAACCAGGCCATTGATACAACCAAATGTGGCCACCATGATCAATATAGCAATGATCACCGTTCCACTGTTGCCGAAGACCGCCGTAGCCGCTGTTGTTGCCAACCTGTCGGATGGGGGGAAGGCAATATCCTGAAGCGGAAGGGCATGTAAATACATCAGATTGGTCGTAACATAGAGAAAAGTCACCATCAATGTACCCAGAAACAGACTGAGACCGATGTTTCGACGAGGATTCCGGATCTCCCCGGCAATGAACGTTACATTATTCCACGCATCACTGCTGAAGATAGAACCTGTCATAGCTGCAGCGATCGCACCCATCAACGCGAAACCGGAGATCTCTCCCCATCCCTTCGGCAACAGTTTTCCCGCAGCATCGGTGGTTCCCAGATCCTGCACGGACATCATCCCCGTCTTCCAGTTGGCGGCCCAGTGGCTGTCCTTCACCAGAATGAAACCGAAGAGCATCAGACCGAAAAGGGCCAGTAATTTGGACACCGTAAAGGTTGTCTGGATGGCCTTACCCGCTTCCACCCCCCTGGTGTTCACCCAGGTAAGCAGGAACACCACCAGTATGCTCGTGACCTGCGCGGCAGATATCTGCAACCAACCCAGGTCAAGCAATATATTCGATTCTCCAACCATGGGAAACAAATAGGCGGTGAAACGGGCAAAAGCCACGCCCACCGCGGCGATTGTCGCCGTCTGTATCACCGCGAAAAAACTCCATCCATAGAGGAAACCCATCAGCGGATTGTAGGCTTCCCTCAGATAAACATACTGCCCGCCCGCCTTGGGAAACATCCCGCTGAGCTCACCATAACTCACAGCCGCCGTAATCGTCATAAAACCCGTGATCAGCCAGACGAACAACAGCCAGCCTGCACTGCCCACGTTCCGCGTGATGTCGGCACTCACAATGAAGATGCCCGATCCTATCATGGAACCAGCCACAATCATAGTGGCATCCAAAAGTCCCAGAGTGGGTTTGAATTCAGGAGATGAATGATCGGCCATGTTTTTGGGGATTTGAAATGATGTGAAACAAAAAAGTCCCTGTTGCCAGGGACTTCAAGTTATATAAATCGCTTCGTATTACGATTAATTAGCCTTTGATTTATTGTACGCAGCATTCAGACCCGCCACGATATCATTGGTGATATCCAGCGTAGAATCCTTATGGAACAAGACATTCACGGAACTGCTCGTAGAGAAAATAAGGGAATAGGACTTCGTCTTATTGTATTCTACGAGAAAATCATTGATCCGCTTGCGAAGATCCTCCAT
>CAJBZC010000224.1 GCA_903959965.1 uncultured bacterium | reverse complement strand
CGTCTGCTGCTTGGTACGCACCCTGAACAGCGGCGTATCCAGGATATACACATGCCCGTCACGCACCAGGTCGGGGAAGAACTGCAGGAAGAAGGTCATCAATAAAAGACGGATGTGCATGCCATCCACGTCGGCATCCGTGGCGATGATGATATTGGTGTAGCGCAGCCCCTCGATCCCCTCCTCGATATTGAGGGCGTGCTGCAGCAAGTTGAACTCCTCGTTCTCGTACACGATCTTCTTGGTGAGTCCGTAGCAGTTCAGCGGCTTACCGCGAAGGGAAAACACAGCTTGCGTCTCCACATCCCTCGACTTAGTGATCGATCCGCTTGCGGAGTCTCCCTCGGTGATGAAGATTGTCGTCTGGAGCTGCTTGGCTGCATAGGCCTCTCTGTTCTTGACCGGTGGCTCGTCGTTCCGGTGGTAGCGGCAGTCGCGCAGCTTTCTGTTGTGCAGGTTCGCCTTTTTGGCGCGCTCATTGGCCAATTTTTTGATACCTGCCAGTTCCTTGCGTTCCCGCTCGCTTTGTTCTATGCGCTTTTTCAGCGACTCAGCGACTGCCTGATTCTTGTGCAGGAAATTATTTAGTTCCGTACCCAGGAAGTCGTACATGAAATTCTTCATGCTCGGACCGCCTTCGTACACGACCTGTGAACCGAGCTTCGTCTTGGTCTGTGATTCGAAGACAGGCTCCTGCACGCGCACCGAAATGGCAGCCACAATGCTTTGGCGTATATCGGAGGTATCGTAATCTTTTTTATAAAACTCCCGGATCGTCCGAACAAATGCATCTCTGAATGCCAGCACGTGCGTACCACCCTGGGTCGTGTACTGTCCATTCACGAAACTGTAGAGATCCTCACCGTAGTCGTTATTATGGGTGAAGGCAATCTCCACATCCGTCCCCTTCAGATGCACAATGGGATATCGAATCTCCTCTTCGTTGGTCTTGCGCAGCAGCAGGTCCAGCAGACCGTTGCGACTGACGAATTTCTTGCCGTTAAAGTTTATGATCAGTCCGGCGTTGAGGTAGCAATAGTTCCAAAGCTGGTTTTCAATGAATTCCGGGATAAAATGAAAATTACGGAAGATCCCATCGTCCGGGATGAAGGTCACCATCGTACCGTTTGCAGCTTCCGATTTTGCCTCTTTGTGCTCTTTGACCAACACTCCGCGATCGAATTCCGCCGTCTTTTCCCGCCCTTCGCGGAAGGCTGTGACCTTGAAATACTCGCTGAGGGCGTTGACCGCCTTGGTACCGACGCCGTTCAGACCAACAGATTTCTGGAAGACCTTGCTGTCGTATTTAGCACCTGTGTTGATCTTGCTGACGACATCCACCACCTTGCCCAGGGGAATCCCCCGGCCGTAATCTCGGATGGTGATGGTCTTACCGTCGATCTTGAGCTCGATCTGCTTACCATATCCCATCGTATGCTCGTCGATACAGTTGTCCAGCACTTCCTTCAACAGCACATAAATGCCATCATCGGCGCTGCTGCCGTCTCCTAGCTTACCGATGTACATGCCGGGGCGCAAACGGATATGTTCACGCCAATCGAGACTCCGTATGGAGTCCTCGGTATATTCAAAGATATTGGGATCTTGCTCTTTCGCCATATGATGCAGATTGAACCTTTGCTTATCCGAATGCAAAACTAATAATTTTAGCAAATCAGAACGCGGGCAAAGATAACAAATGACGACCAAGCCATGATGAACAGATATTAAGATGTCAGGCTGGCATTTACTGTGATCGACATTTCCCCGCAAATCGGGGCGATTTCAGGGTTTTTTCAAGAAAAAAGCGTATATTTGCATTCAAACCAGTCAAAAATGGACAAGAGAATATACACCCTGATCTTCCTCTTCGTGATCTATTTTCTGATCGCCATCACCATGTTGTTATTCCCTACTGCACAGAAATTCCTGACGGGTGTGCTTTTCGGCGCCGCCGGTTTGGGACTTTTCTATATGTTCTTCGGTCTCTGGCTGCTCGAGCGCAAGGACTGAGATATCAATACATCGTTTTTCAAAACCCTTCCATCTGGAAGGGTTTTGTTATTTACCCTGACTTTCTTTTGATGCTTATCGGTAAATCCTTGAACGCAAAGAAACGATGGAGCTTGTATTGGCTGTTTACCGTTGATTTGGCGCAAACAGCTTTCGTGCTGTAACGGCTGTCAATACAAGATCCTTCGCTGCGCTCAGGATGACACCACAGAGAGGTTTCCTGCACAGAAAGAACAGCCCACGGCTGCCATCCTGAGGCCTCCGAAGGATCTTGTATTCGCTGTTATCCGTTGGCTTGGCGCAAACAGCTTTCGTGCTGTAAAGGCTGTAAATCCAAGAT
>CAJBZC010000223.1 GCA_903959965.1 uncultured bacterium | reverse complement strand
GGAAAAACCTTCAATGTCAATACTTCGCGTCTTCCTTCCTTTGCGGTTAAAGGCTTATCGTATTTATACGTGAACCTATCATCGGGTTCCTACGCAGAAATCCTCGGTATAACTCCCCATTTCCGGCTAGGATAATACTATCAAAATCAAGTATATCTGCTCTTGTCGGCGAAACCCCTCAGCGGTAATTTTGTGTCAGAAGTTGATCGAGACGGACAGCGACTCCAACCGACCAATATCCAAAGAAAAAAACCATCCGAACAAGAGATTTCCAATTCCTAAGAAACCGGTCTCTGAAACTTTCGGTCAACTTCTTCCTCAATCCAATCCCTGCGAAAGCCCGTATCCAACCCTGTGTAATTCCCGGGATTAATCCTCCCGCCAGACAACAACATCCAAAGAGAAACCGACCGGCCTGCCGGATATCGTATCCGTTCCCTTGAAAGACCAGTCTGACGTCCTGTTGAAAACCAATCCAATCCCTTGAAAGCCTGCCGGTAAAGACATTTACTCGGGTATCCGATAACCTCATGATCAGCCACCACATTCCTATGCCTGGACCACACCGAATCCAATCCTAAACAAAGACCTGTTCAGTACCCAGCCACAAAAAGGATCCCAGTATCCGAAAAACCGCAATCAAGGTCCTCGAACCATCCAAATTCATGGACCGTTGCACAGGAATCCGAATCCTGTCAGAAAGACCGGCTGAAACCTGAACACAAGCTTGATCCCGGGGATATCCCCGGGATCTTCTTTTTTAAAACAGCCTCTAAAAAAGTTATCCTTTCTTACAGCCCCCCTGATTCATGATGCAAGAGGTTACAGGTTAGCCGTTATTTCGTATTTTTGTTCACCAAACCGTTTACGATATCAGGCCATTCCCCGGACGCGAGCAGCAGGGTCAACCAGAGGAAACAGCGGAATGCCTGAATAAATCTCGAACACATGACCCAGGAATACGAACCACTCGACGGCTTGGAACCATCCTCCAATGGGAAGTCTGACGCCGCAGGCAGCTGGTTCCGACGTATAAAAAAAGGCATCAGTACCTCTACGGCAGAGAAGAAGGAAGCCCCTGACGGGCTCTGGACGCGCTGCCCGCAGTGTAAATACACCTGTACCATCCTAGAACTCAAGGAACACCTTCATGTGTGTCCTTCCTGCCAATACCACCACCGTATCGGCAGTGCCGAATATTTTGAACTGCTGTTCGACGACCGTCAGTGGGAGGAACTCTTCGCCGGCGTACGTTCCGTCGACCACCTGGGCTTCCAGGATCTCAAGCCATATAAAAAGAGACTGGAGGAAGCCTATTTCAAGACAGGCCTGCATGATTCCATCTCTGTCGCGCAGGGCAAAGTGAATCAGGAGGAACTCGTCGTTTGCTGCATGGACTTCAACTTCATTGGAGGATCCCTCGGCAGCGTCATGGGAGAAAAGATCGCCCGGGCGGCTGACCACTGCCGTGCCCACCGCATTCCGCTGCTGATCATCAGCAAGAGCGGCGGTGCCCGCATGATGGAAAGCGCGTACTCACTTATGCAGCTGCCCAAAACCATCGGAAAGCTTGCCCAACTGGCAAAGGATGGTATACCATACATTTCTTTGTGCACGGATCCCACCTATGGCGGCACAACAGCGTCCTTTGCTATGATGGGAGATATCAATATCGGAGAACCCGGCGCATTGATTGGATTTGCCGGTCCTCGTGTTATCAAGGAAACCATCAAGAAAGACCTGCCTGAAGGCTTCCAAACCTCCGAATTTGTAATGGAGCACGGCTTCCTGGACATGATCGTATCCCGCAAGGAATTGAAAGACACCATCGCGACCCTGTTGTTGCATTTCCGCAACTGATCAGGGCCTCGTCACCCGACTAAACCGCTCCGTGCATGGAGATCAGGAACCGTTCCGCATTCCACGAATTTTTCATCGAAGACAAGTACGATGCGGGTATGGTATTGACCGGTACCGAGGTTAAAGCCCTGCGCAGCGGAAAGGCCAGCTTCAACGACAGCTTCTGCACCATCGACCGTGGAGAAGTCTGGCTGCGCAACCTACACATCGCGGAATACGAATACGGTACCTATGCTAACCACCCGCCCTTACGGGAACGCAAGCTGCTACTGCGTAAACGTGAGATCAAGAAACTCGTCAACAAGCTCAAGGACAAGGGATATACGCTCGTACCACTGAAGATCTGGTTCAACGAAAAAGGATTTGCCAAGATCCAGATCGGCCTCGCCAAGGGAAAGAAACTGCATGACAAACGCGCCTCCATCAAGGAACGCGATGCCAAGCGTGAGCTCAAACGATTCATTCGTTGATCCATCCTGAAGGCAGCGCTGACACAACCACCCATACTGCTGACATCTGAATGTTGGATGTTTTGATCTCGATACCCAACCAACCTCGCTATGTCATACCGAGGCCGACAACTTTAATTCATACACCTTATGGAATTGGCCGTAGGACCTTTTATTTGTTGTTCCATTTCAAAAAAGGATTCCGCTTTCTCTAGGCTATGTTAAACAGCCAATACAAAGACCTTCGGATGCCTCAGTATAACACCCGGAGTCAGTCTTTCGGATCTATCAACAACATACAAATATTGGGTGGTCCTTGCTGCGTATTAGTTTGAATAACTGTAATCGAACAGCGTGGCCGTGAAAACGCCCTGTTCCGCAGATTTCAGCGCCACTTTCCATGAGCCGTCATAACGAACGAGGGTGGGTACCAACAGGCGGTCTGCATGCCCGAGTTCAACATGCATCCTGACATCGAAGCGGTAAACGCCCGCATCATAGCGCATGGCGTAGGAACGTTGGAGTACTTCGAAACTGCGATAGTCAAACCAGGTCTCCATATCATCGATCACGATGCGGCTGCGCTCAAGGATACCCAAGTCTTTTCGGGCAGTGATCCTGAAGACATAACAGCTCACACCTTTTCGTTCGCGGATATCAATATCAAAATCATAGAGGCGGCGATGATCTGCATCAAAAATGCGTGTCTTGTCGCCCATCAACGGAATGCCTGGAATATCAGCCCCGGGGTTGAAGAAGAGCATCTTCAATTGTTCCTTGTGACGTTCCATGCCGGAAGTTCCTCGGGTTTGGGGCGAATGACCCCCGACCAGGTTGTGCTGGCCACAAATGGTGTCGAAGGAGTGAAAGAGTGCATCATAAAGGCGGGCCGTGTAATATTTGTGCGTGCCGTTCCGCTTGAAAAAGTCGCCCGATTCAGAGGACTCCATCGTTTGGGTGATCCGACATCCTGACCAGGCTGTCTGGCGGGTGCGGCTTCGATATCCGGCCTCGGGCCTGCCCTTCCGATCCATCATCCGGATGTCGTTAAGGGCGGAATATGAAAGCACCCGTAGATTGCGGAAAGCCTTGTAAAATGTTGTGTCTTTCCGGACACGCTCGATGAAGCCGTTTACATCCATCCCCGACCTGACCACCACTTCGGAGAGGGTGACCGTCGCCCCGCCAGCATTGACCGTATCACGCGTCTGTGCCACCGCAGCTGTGCAGATCGACTGCAACAGGCAAATCAATAAAGATGAGAGATGTTTTCGGTTAAGCATGACCGTTACCTGTTATTTCGACGATTGATCGAAAATAAATATAAGTATAGGTATGCGTAACTGCACCTCATCACGGTTTCGGATAGAGCATTCGGTAGTCTGTCCGGATCTTCCCCTTGGTGATTTCGTCAAGTTTCTTTTTCAGCAGTTTGCGCTTCAACAGAGAGATATGATCGATGAAGAGTTTCCCTTCAATGTGATCGTATTCGTGAAGGATGACACGTGCAGTGATCCCTCGGAAGGTCTCTTCCCGGG
>CAJBZC010000222.1 GCA_903959965.1 uncultured bacterium | reverse complement strand
GGGTGATGGAATTTAGCCCCGATCCTGCGGAGAGATCTCCGTACATGTTGGGGTAATCCCGGAGTAGCCTATCCGTCAGGCCGCCGGGGCTGACCTTGCCTTTCGGATACATGATATTCTGATCCAGATGTTCCCTGTCCACATTTGCCCACCAGGTCACCGCATGACCGATGAAATTCACGCGCGGATATTTCTCGAGCATCTTATGGAACCGCTCAAAACCGAAATTATACTTTTTGTATTCCCAGTGCATGAGAACTGGCACGTCATAGGCCTGTGCCAGTTCGTAGATGCGTTGCATTTCCGGTGCATCGCATTCAACGCCGAATTTCAGTTCGCCAATCACGACGGCGCCGAGTTTGAGATACTTTTCGATCTCCGCGGGAGCACCTGGCAGGTCGGGCACTTCACACACTCCAAATTTGTATTGCTTTGGAAATTTCTGTGCGATCTCATAGCAGGCCTGGTTACCGCCGGCCTTTGCCGCCAGTCCGTTGGATGCCCCGTGATGGGTGGAGGGCATGTCCACCGGAGAACCGGCCGGAAGCAGAATCGTCTTACTGACGCCCATGATCCGCTGATGTGCGATCATCTCTTCATCCGTCCAACTGTGATAGTGCTGATGTTGATGGATGTCAATGACCGGTATGGATCGACGCAACTGGGATCCCAAGCCGATGTCAGGAAGTAGCGCACCGGCTGCGAGCAGGCCTGCCTGTGCCAGGAATTGTCGGCGGGAACCCGATGTACCAGGATGGTTTATATTATCTTTTCGGGGCAGGGTCATCTGATATTTATTTTTAATTACCGGGATTCAATATACATCTGAAAAATCAGGAAGTTAGTTTGATAGGTCTGCCCTCCCTGGCACTTTGATAAATGGCGAGTACTATCTCTACGGATTTTCTTCCTTCAAGACCATCAATGGCGGGCAGGCCTCCTTCTTGAATAGCGCGCATCAGATCGCTGATCTGGAACAAATGTCCCATATGACTGATATCAGCAGGATTCGAAACTCCACCATGGGAGGAGGATCCTCCGGCACTGCGGATCGCATGATCCTCTTCACGCGGATGAATGAAATCCCAGCGGGTTAGATCGCTTTCCTGCAAGACTGCGGAGCCTTCGGCGCCGAGGATTTCTATTTGTTTGAGTGAACCAGGCCAAAGAGCGGTGGAGGCTTCGATGCTGCCCAGGGCGCCGCTGGCGAAACGAAGGGAAGCGACAACGGTGTCTTCCACTTCAATGGTCTTGTGCTTTCGGTTGGCGACGAATGCCTGAACAGATTCCACCGGTCCCATGTACCACTGCAGGAGATCTACGGAATGTATTCCCTGGTTCATGAGCGCTCCTCCCCCGTCCAGTTGCCAGGTGCCACGCCATGCGGCTGACTGATAATAGGCATCTGTACGGTGCCATTTCACATAGGCATCCCCGAGAACGATATCGCCAAAGCGACCGGCATCCAGGGCCTTTTTCAGGCGGCTGGCTGCCTCGTAGAAACGAGACGGAAAAATGACTGCCACCTGAACACCCGCTTTGGCGGCTGCTTCGATAATAGCATCGCAACGTTCCAGGGTGATCTCCAGTGGCTTTTCGATCAAACAGTGCTTACCGGCCCGGATGGCCTCGAGTGCGGGTTCGAGATGTGCGCCCGATGGCGTGCAAATACATACGATATCAATATCCGGGCTGGACAGCATTTCATCCAGCGTCGAAAATGCCGTGCAGCCGTGACGTTCCGAAAAAGCAACCACCTTTTCAGCATTGCTGCCATGTATCCCCACAAGCCGGGCATTCGGTATCTCGCTGATGGCCTTGGCATGCACATGAGAGATCACTCCTGCACCAATGATTCCAAATCCAGTTGACTTTGACATATACGTGACCGTTATCTTTTCTTTTCGATAAAACACTTGTTTATTTAGCCCTGACTTCATCCGTTGGTTCCGATAATGCCTGCATGAGTTCTTCTACGCGGGCAGGTGCAGGTTTAGATAAGAATCCTGAAATGATAAATACAAATGCCGCAATCATTGATGGCAATCCTACTTCCAGCGCCATGTTGTTGAGCGCATAGTTTTTAGTAAATACGAAGGCGGCCATTCCAGCCACAATCGACGAAATGGCGGCGAAGGGGCCACAGCGGCGAAAAACAGGAAGCAGCCCGAAGAGCAATGGCATGGCAGTTGGTCCAAGCAAAGCGGCAAACCATTTTACGATCAATCCCAGCACACCACCGAATCGTTCATAATTAAGGGCGACAATCAATGTCAGCAGCGTGAAGAAGAAGGTAGTGATGCGGGCCACACGCAGGTCATCTCCGCTTCCGAAACGCTTTGACACGACCGGCAGAATATCCCGGGTGATCACTGCCGCATTTGTATTTACGTCAGAAGAAGTCATGCCCATGGTAGCTGCAAAGAGTGATGCGATGACCAGTCCAATCATACCCTGTGGGAGGATCTTCAACATCAATAATCCATAGGACTCCTGAGGATTTGCAAGTTCTGGCAGGATGAGCGGGGCTGCCCACATTGGAAAGAATAGGATCAACGGCCAGATCAGATATAAGATACCCGACAGCCAGGCCGCCTTGGTGGCCTCCTTTTCAGAAGGGCTTGATATGTATCGCGTCGCCAGACTCCAGCTGCCGCCGTTATAACTCAGGAAATACAGGAAGAACATCACGGCCACGAAACCCGCCGTGTAAGGATCGTTGAAGGCGGAAGCATGGTCGGGCGGAAGTTTCTCCCAGATACCGGAGATGGATGACCATCCGTCCAGATGACGCAAAACCAGCACAAACATCACCACGCCCCCGAGCACCTGCACCAGGAACTGGATGAAATCGGTGACGATCACCCCCCAGTATCCACCAAAGGTGACATAGATCAGGGTCACTACACCGGAGACCAGGATGCCCGTCGTCATTGGGATATCGGCCACGACCTTGAGCAGAATGCCGATGGCAGCCCATTTAGCACCCACATCGAAGGCCTTGAGCAGCACGCCCATCCAGGCGATCAATTGCTGGGTAAATAGTCCGTAACGGATCCGCAAATATTCCAGCGGCGATTGTATCTTATGCTTTTTCCGTAATCGCACCCAGTACACGGGAAAAATCCGGGCAGAAAGGATGATGACCAACCCCACGGGAAGAGCCCACCACATGAAAACGGTGAAGCCGTGGGTGTAAGCCACAGCTGCGTAAGCCACAAATACCGCACCGCTGTGTCCCGATACGTGATGTGATATGCCCGCCAGCCACCAGGGCAGCCGGCCGCCCCCGGTAAAATATTCGTCTGATGAACGACTTTTAAAATAAGAGATGATGCCTGTTACCACCATGCTCGCAAAGAACAGGATGATGGCGATGTGATCCAATGTATTGAGGTTCATAGCTTAATTTTTATATGACCATGCGCATGAGAACACATGTCATCAAGACCGCGTGAGTCATCATCGAAAGCCGGAGAAACACATCAGCCTGCTACCGATTCAATGACTTAAGATAAGAAAAAGGGTGATAAGATCCGGCAAATCTCAAAATCCACTTGTCCCATAAACTGAAAAAAAACGACAAATTTCATCAAGATACAGAAGAACATCCCACGGTTAATTTGGATTACCCATGCAACAGAAAGACCTTTGCTGGTGTCTACAATCAAAACTGCAAGCATGAAACATAATCTGCCGGCACTGATAGTGTTTATCTCCGCCGTGATGATACTCCCGCTTTCCTGTCTCAAAGATCAGACATCGGAAAGCTATACATTCTTTCGTCCGGTCTATAAGACCCGTTCGGAGGTCAGAGCCGCCGCGCAAAGTACCCTGCCTATGGAGGTTTCTACGCCTGGAAAGATCTTCCTGCTGAACAATTTCGTGTTTCTGAACGAGGTCGACAAGGGCATCCACATCATCGACATCTCCGATCCTTCTAAGCCGGTAAATATCTCCTTCCTACGGATTCCCGGCTGCATGGACATGGCGGTACGCGGCAATTATCTGTATGCCGACTGCTACACAGATTTGGTGACGATTGATATCGCCGATCCCCGGAAAGCTCAGGTGAAACAATTCATCCAGGGGGTGTTCCCGCATCGCAGATACAGCAATGGTTTCGTGGCAGATACAAACCTGGTGATCACGGAATGGCAAAAAGTGGATACGACCGTTGTTTCCACCAATGGCGAATTGCCACAGGGTGGTGGAAACCTATTCTGGTTGAAATCAGACTCGAGGGCTTTTACCTCCATGGCTGCATCAGCTGCACCCGGCATGCAGAATGGAACGGGCGGCTCGATGGCGCGTTTCGGTCTGAAGGATGATCGCCTCTACACGATCAGTTGGAGTGATATGAAGGTTTTCAATACTTCGGTGGCAGAGCGGCCCTCCTATGTCAAGACAGTCAATTTCGCCCAGGGAGATATTGAAACGATTTTCCCTTATAAGGAGCGGCTTTTCATCGGCTCCCAGACGGGAATGTTCATTTACGATGTTACAGACCGTGATAACCCGAAGAAACTGGGTCAATTCACGCATGCCAGGGCCTGCGATCCCGTGGTAGCGGATGATACGCATGCTTATGTCACTCTGCGGAGTAATAACCGGTGCGCCGGCTTCCTCAATCAGCTGGATGTACTGGATATCAACAATCTGACCGCTCCTAAACTCTTGAAAACATATCCTTTCACAGAACCTGCAGGATTGGGCAAAGATGGCAATCTGCTCTTCATATGTGATGGCAAAGACGGGGTGAAGATCCTGGATGCCGCCAATCCGACGTCCATCACACTCATCAAAACGATATCAGGCATGGAAGCCTTTGATGTCATTCCCTGGAGAGGTACGGCGATCGTGACCGCAAAGGACGGCCTATACCTCATGAACTACACAAACCCTGCTCAGGCCTCCATAACGGGAAGGATCACCCTAAATCAGGCTAAATGAAGCATATCATCGTCATCACGGGATTCACCGTTTTATCATTGATGTCTGCAGCGCAACAGAAGTCAAATAGCAGCAATTGGCATGTGACTGCGGCTACTGGGCTGCTAAACGGCAATACCAGGACTGGAGCCGCCGTCATCGGCAAGATCGAAAGGGTGTGGAAAGACCGTTGGACACTGGGTTTGGGGAGCGGATTTGATCATTACTACTTCAGATCGGTGCCGGTTTTTGCTGAAATCCAGCGCTATCTGGGTAAGGATGACAAAGGCCTGTTCGTCTATGGGGCGAGCGGCCTGAACATCCCATGGCCCACAGAAGATCAACGATGGTACCGACAAGCCGGCATCTGGTGGGGGGGAGTCCAGACACCCAGTACCTTTTCTACCGGTTATTGGACAGACCTGGGCATTGGCTATGGCTTCAAGGGAAAGAAAGGACATGGAATGTTTCTGCGCGCCGGTCATAGCCTGAAGAGCATGGGTCAACGTTATACCGAACAGGTATGGAATGGAACCACCTCCGTGAAAGAGACACGTGACATTTCCTATCTCTTCGGTCGGGTCTCTATTCAGGCGGGATTCAGATTTTAAACTAATATTTAAAATCCGACGTTTTTCATGCCTCCCGGGCCTCCAGGTATGAGGCCTACAGGGATCACTACTTCCCACCGGTTCTGCGATGGTTTGGTGGCATAGATGTCTGTATCCAGCAGCCTGGAATACCTAAACCCGAATGTTACCGGTAACTGGTTCCACCATTTCGTGTCGAGATGCAGCTCGGCACCCACGGATCGTAATGACCATACCCGCTGTTGCCGCAGGCTTTTCACCCA
This sequence comes from uncultured bacterium, assembly GCA_903959965.1. Taxonomy (GTDB): domain Bacteria; phylum Bacteroidota; class Bacteroidia; order Chitinophagales; family Chitinophagaceae; genus Pollutibacter. The sequence continues at coordinate 406 of CAJBZC010000222.1, read as the reverse complement.
GGTATGATCATAGAACATGTTTCCTCGGACCCTTAACAGATAGGCCATCTGCAGGATTCCAATATCGGGATAGGCCATCGTGAAGTGATAGTTCACGCCGGTCTTCCACATGTGCGGATAATCCACACCAGGGTATCCTCGCGACAAGGGAAAGGCATTGGAAAATAGGTATTGCCGCAATGTATCCCGTCGCTGCCATGCAGCATTGAGCACCAGGCTCTGCCTCGGTGATGCTCCCGGCAGATAAATAGAAGCCGTACCCAGGAACTGATTCGCTGCCAGATCACCGATGCCGCCACGCTGTGAGAGATAGAGCGCATGTGCCCATTTCGGGAAGATCTGCTGACGGGCCATCTGTGTCTGCATTGTCCAGCTGATGGAACCGCTCAGATAATTGATCCGCCGG